>DAINNS010000008.1:0-19292 GCA_036735765.1 Ilumatobacteraceae bacterium
CGTCGTAGCCGACGTAGCCGGGGGGCGAACCGACGAGGCGGCTGACCGTGTGCTTTTCCATGTATTCCGACATGTCGAGCGCGATGAGTGCATCGTCGTCGCCGAAGAGGAAGTTGGCGAGGGTCTTGGCGAGTTCGGTCTTGCCGACGCCGGTGGGTCCGAGGAAGATGAACGAACCGCTGGGGCGCTTGGGGTCTTTCAGGCCCGCGCGCGTGCGGCGGATGCTCTGCGACACGGCCTTGATGGCGTTTTCCTGGCCGATGATGCGCTTGTGCAGCTCGGCTTCCATGTTGAGCAACTTGGCCGTCTCTTCTTCGGTGAGCTTGTAGACGGGAATGCCGGTCCACAGGCTGAGTACCTCGGCGATGGCTTCTTCGTTGACCTCGTCGAACAGGTCGACACCCGATGCCTTGACCTCGGCCTCTTTGTGCGCACGCTCTTCGAGGAGTGAACGCTCTTGGTCGCGCAGGCGGCCGGCCTCTTCGAAGCGCTGCTCCTCGACGGCTTTCTTCTTCGCGTCCTGCACCTCGGAGATGCGGTTCTCGAGTTCCTTCAGGTCGGGGGGTGTCTGCATGCGCTTGATGCGCAGGCGGCTGCCGGCTTCGTCGATGAGGTCGATCGCCTTGTCGGGCAGGTGACGGTCGCTGATGTAGCGATCGGCAAGGTTCGCCGCAGCAACGAGTGCCTGGTCGGTGATCGTGACGCGGTGGTGCGACTCGTACTTGTCGCGGATGCCCTTCAGGATTTCGATCGTGTGGGCAAGCGTGGGCTCGTCGACCTTCACCGGTTGGAAGCGACGCTCGAGAGCGGCGTCCTTCTCGAGGTGCTTGCGGTACTCGTCGAGTGTCGTTGCGCCAATCGTCTGGAGTTCGCCACGGGCGAGCATCGGCTTCAGGATGGACGCGGCGTCGATGGCACCTTCGGCGGCACCCGCACCGACGAGCGTGTGGATCTCGTCGATGAAGAGAATGATGTCGCCGCGCGTCTTGATTTCCTTCAACACCTTCTTCAGACGCTCTTCGAAGTCACCGCGGTAGCGGCTGCCGGGGACAAGCGCGCCCAGGTCGAGCGTGTAGAGCTGCTTGTTCTTCAGCGTCTCGGGGATGTCGTTGCTGACGATCTTCTGCGCGAGGCCTTCGACGATTGCGGTCTTGCCGACGCCGGGTTCGCCGATGAGCACGGGGTTGTTCTTCGTGCGGCGCGAGAGGATCTGCATCACGCGCTCGAGTTCGCGCTGACGACCGATGACGGGATCGAGCTTCTTGTCCTTCGCTGCTTGCGTGAGGTTGCGACCGAACTGGTCGAGGATCTGGCTGCCGCCCTTGTCGCCCTGCTCTTCCTTGCCACCCGCGGCCGAGCCGCCCGATGGCTGACCCTCGGTCTTGCCGCCCGCGGGACCCTGGTAGCCGCTGAGCAACTGGATGACCTGCTGGCGCACGCGACCCAGGTCGGCGCCGAGTTTCACCAAGACCTGTGCCGCGACACCTTCACCCTCGCGGATGAGTCCGAGGAGGATGTGCTCGGTGCCGATGTAGTTGTGGCCGAGTTGCAGTGCTTCGCGCAGCGAGAGTTCGAGGACCTTCTTCGCGCGTGGAGTGAACGGGATGTGACCCGAAGGTGACGACCCGCCTTGGCCGATGATGTCTTCGACCTGGGCCCGCACGGCCTCGAGGGAGATGCTGAGCGATTCCAACGCCTTGGCGGCGACACCTTCACCCTCGTGGATGAGTCCGAGGAGGATGTGCTCGGTGCCGATGTACGAGTGGTTCAGAAGCCGCGCTTCTTCCTGCGCAAGCACGACCACGCGCCGAGCCCTGTCGGTAAAGCGTTCGAACAATTTGACCGCCCTTCGCCACTGCCGTCACCGGCAATAAACAACTGAAAAGGAGTGTATCGGCAGCGTTGGGGGAGACTGCACCGCAGGTCGTAACCTGCGGGCGTGGCAGTTGGCTCCCCGCTTCTCGATTTGCCCAAAATGGGTGCCGACCGACAGCGGGTCGAAGAGGCGATGCTCGCGGCCGTGCGCACCTCCGACGACTATCTCACCGAAATCGCGTCGCACCTGATTTCTGCCGGCGGCAAGCGTCTGCGACCGGTTATGACGATTGTCGCAAGTCTCGTCGCCGACGCCGCGCCGGGTGCCGCGTCCGATGATGCGATCCAGGGCGGAATTGCGTGCGAGTTGGTGCATCTGGGGTCGCTGTACCACGACGACGTGATGGACGAATCCGAAACCCGTCGCGGGGTCGAAACGGTGAACGCGAAGTGGGGCAACCTGCAGGCGATCCTGGCGGGCGACTTCTTGTTGGCGCGCGCCTCCGAGATTGCCGCGTCGCTCGGTACGGAAGTCGCGGGTCTGTTGGCGCGCACGATCGGTCAACTCTGCGAAGGCCAGATCGAGGAACTGCGGTTCACCTACAAGCCCGATCGGCCACTCGAGTCGTACCTTTCCAGCATCGAGGGAAAGACGGCGTCGCTGTACAGCACGGCTGCCCGCATCGGCGGCATCGTTGCCGGCCTCGACCGAAGCACGATCGATCACCTGACCGCTTACGGTACGGCCTACGGCATGGTCTTCCAGATCGTCGACGACATTCTTGACATCACCGCAACCGACGCGGAATTGGGAAAGCCCGCAGGTCACGACATGGTGGAGGGCGTCTACACGCTGCCCGTCATGCACACGCTCGCTGCCGGCGGCGCGTCGGCCGAGGAACTGCGTGCGATGCTCGGCCGGCCATTGCGTCGTCGCAAGCAGCGGCGCGCACTCGAGATCGTTCGCTCCGGCGACGGAGTAAATCAGGCCATCGCAACTGCACGTGAATTCGTCGCACGCGCCGAAGCTGCGTGCGATGCGCTTCCGCAGACTCCTGCGACATTGGCTTTGCGCGGAGCGACCGATGCGCTGTTGTCGTCAGTGATCCGCTGACGCACCATTCAGGCCAACACGGCGTCGGCAGCAGCGAGTCCGCTCAACGCGGCGCCTTCGACGCGTGGTCCGGCAAACGCGTCGCCGGCCACGACCATGTTGCCCGCATCGTTCGACCAGAACCGATCGGGCCAGTTGCGTTGTGGGGTTGCAAAGCGCCAACGCTTGAAGTTCGACGCGAGAATCGATGCGTTGCCGAGATACGCAGCCGCAGCACTGCGGAGAAGTTCTTCGGCTTCGTCGTGCGGAGTGTCCCAGTGCTCGGCGCTCCACTGCGGGTTTGCGTGGAACGTCACGGCGGGCACGGGCGAGATGCCTTTCGCTTGGTTGTCACCGACGAAAGAGAAGACGCCGTCCGGATTCTGTAGGGCACCTGGTGAGGGAATCGCGGGTGAGCCGTCGAGTGCAACCAACAGACCGAGGGTGCGGTCGTAGTCGATCGTGCGCAGTTCCTCCGGGAACTCGACACCGCCGGTGAACGCAAAACCAAAACTCTGCGGAATCGGTGCAGTGAGAATGACCGCGTCGGAATCGAATGCTTCTCCGGTGTCGAGTGTGGTTGTCCACCCGCCGGTTGCCGCTGGCAGAACGGAAAAAACGAGCGATGACGTGCGTACGTCGAGACCCATTGCAAGATGTTTCGCGATCGATGTCATGCCCGCACTGCCGACGTAGCGGGGGAAGCCATCTTGTTCGGCGCCGAAACCGTGGCACCACACGCGCACCACATCGGCTGCGAGCCATCCGTCGACGAGTGCCTGGAATTTCGGATCACGAACGGTGAAGAACTGCGCTCCGTGGTCGAACACAGCCTCGCCGATGCGGCGCGTGGCGAGCCGTCCACCGACACCGCGGCCTTTGTCGAGAACGATGACCGAGTGTCCCCGTGACGCGAGCGACCGTGCGGCCACGAGACCCGAGAGGCCCGCGCCGATGACGGTGATGTTCATCACGCCGCGAGACTACGACGGTGGGCCTTTTCCGCGCGGCGGAGAAAGCCGATGAGCTCTTTGTTGAACGTCGAGGCATGTTCGACCATGAAGCCGTGTGCCGCCCCGGAGATAACGATGAGTTCGGCAGTGGGAATCTTCTCGGCGAGCAATTCGCTGTCACCGCGCGGCGTGAGAATGTCCTGATTCCCGACGATGACGAGGGTCGGTACGCGGATCGACGCGACGGCTTCGTTCAGGTGCTCGAGTTGTTCGGTGCTGGAGAGAATTGCGTTGACCTGCGCCTGGAAGTCGGTGCCCGGCCGACCAAGGGCGAATGGTCCGAGCCATCCGAAGGCTGGCCAGAGGCGACGCAACGAACGTGGGCCGATGACCCAACGAGCGGCTTCGCGACCGAGGGCGCTCATGCCCTTCGTGGTGGCGAGGTGTGACCACTTGCCGAGCAGTTCGCGACGCCACTCGGGGTTCGTTCCCGAGGTGCAGGCAAGGGTCAGCGAACGCGTCCGGTGCGGGTACTTGACCGCGATGATCTGTGCAATCGCACCACCCATCGATGCACCGACGACGTGTGCGGTCTCGATGCCTTGGGCGTCGAGTACCTGAATCGCGTCATCGGCCATGTCTTCGAGAGAAAAAGGAACCTCGGGACGATCGGAGCGACCGACGCCGCGGTTGTCGGGAGCGATGATTCGGTACAGCGGTGCAAGGGCGAGTCGTTGCATGTCCCAACCGTGCAGGTCGGCGCCGAGACCCTGGATCATCAAAACGGGTGGCGCCCCCGGGCGGCCGGTGGCCTGGTAGTGGATGCGAACGCCGTCGCGCATCTTTGCGTACGACATCAGGCCACCTGCACCGCGGCCGGTACGCGCACGACGCTCGGCCATTCGTAGAGTCGCTCGATCACTTCGTGCGTCGAGTGTCGCGGCGCGAACCTGATGTGGTGCGCGTTGTCGCTGGCGTGGGCGAGTCGCCCGTGGCGCAGCATTTCGACGACGTGGTCGGGAACCGGCGCTCCGGCGAGATTGGCGATCTTCTCGGTTGCCCACCAACCCGGACCAACGACGGGAACGGGAATGCGTCGACCCTGAAGCGCGGCGCGTCGTGCGGTTGTCGTGCCGTCGGCGGTGATGTTGATGGCGCCGTCGAAGCGGTGGCTCGCGGCAAGACGGAACGCGAGCGCGGCATCGTGGTCTTCGATCACGGTGAACGGCGGGTCCGACGGCAAGAGAAAAGGTACGGCGGGTAGACGCAACAACCGACCGAGCGGACTTGGCACGTGCGCACCGAGCACCGAGGCAAGACGCAGGTTCGCAACCGCGACTCCGCGAGCGGAACGGAGGTCGGCTGCCTGACGTTCGAGGAACTGCAGCATTCGTCCGAAGCGTGAGGCGGGGGCAGGATTGGTCGTGTCGGTCGGTGTCAGTGGTGCGTGACTGCGCGTGCCGTAGACCTCGAGGCCCGACCGAACAACAACGGCCTCGAGCGATGGCGCCTGGTGGGCCGCGTCGAACACAGCGCGACCGACGTCGGACGTCGTCCGCTCGGCTTCTTCGGGTGACAGGCGCGCGTTGGGTTCCCACACACCGAGGTGAACGATCACATGCGGGTCGAAGTCGAGGATGATCTGTGACACCGCAGCGGTGCGGTTGAGTGCGATCCGTCGGAAGTCCGTGCGCCGAAGACGACGTCGCGGCGGGTCGGCATCGACACCGAGAATCTGGCCGACCCACGTCTCTTCTTCGAGCATGGATGTTGCGAGCGACCCGAGTTCTCCGCCGCAGCCGGTGACGAGAACCTTCTGGGTCATCGCGTGATCACCGCAGTTCGTGGACGCGCAGGATGAGTTCGCGTGCGAATGGGTCGAGTTGACGGCCCGCGATGCGCTCGGTGATGGTGATCGCCCCCGACGGGTCGTCGATGAGGCCACTCCAGCGGATGTAGCCGCCCATGATGCCGATGATTCGATCGCCCACCTCTTCGGCGTGAACGAGGATCTTCGCGTCACCCGACAACAACTGGTGCAGTTCGGCGTAGAACGAGCGCAGCCACGCGTCGATGTCGTCGGCCCCCGTCAGCGGCCGGTGGATGTAGGGCATGTTGAGTTCGTCGTAGTTGTGCAGGTTGTGTGGCGCGCCGATGATCGACACGACCTTGGCGAAATGGTTCTCGCGCAGCCAGATGATTTCTTCCTGACGCCGCACACGACGGTGGTTGACGCCGTAGCCGCCCGGCCGCTCGCAGATCGCGAGGCGGTCTTTGATGATCCAAGTGAAGTTGCGGGGTTGAATCCCGAGGGCCCACTTGCCGCGGAGTTTCGGTGGCATTACTTCAACTCTAGACGTTGACGACTGCGGATGACCCGTCGACCGCGACCGACGTCACACCCCGGATGAGCCCCACGCGCAACGTCGAGCACGCGTTCAACCGTCGCGGAGTCGGGCGGATACGGGTCTGCCAGCCACCGTCGCACCGCCCGTCGAGCGAGCGGCAATGGAGCCGCAGCAAGCGCCCGCGCGTCATGGACGTCGAGGGCCGCTGCGAGGTCGTCGAGAAAGCGCTCGTCATCGGCGACGAGGGCGGCCTCACGAGACAAGAGCGCCGACACATCGCGTTGAGCGATGTCGTCGAGAAGTGGCAGGAGTTCGTGACGCACACGGTTGCGGCGAAAGCGCGGGTCGTCATTCGACTCGTCGACGGCGACCGAGATGTCGAGGAGCCGGCAAAGCTCGTGGGTTTCGCTACGGCGCAGGGCAAGGAGAGGCTTTTGCGATGACCGACGCATGCCCGAAATGCCGTCGAGACCCGCGCCACGCATGATGTTGAGCAGCACGGTTTCTGCCTGGTCATCCGCCGTGTGCCCCGTGAGGACGTTCGATGGCAGTGCAGCGAACCTCGACGACCGCGCCCGCGCCTCGAGGTTGGGCCCGTCCTCGACGGTCACTCGGTGTGACACGAATCGCGCACCGATGCGTTCACACAGTTCGGCAACAAGATCGGCTTCGCCTGCAGAGCCCGGCCTCAGCCCATGATCGACGTGATGCGCGGTAACCGACAAGCCTGCGGACACCGCGAGCACGAGGAGAGCCATCGAATCCGGGCCACCCGACACCGCACATTCAACGGGGCCGAGCGCCGGAAAGTTGCAACGGGTGAGAAGGTCGCGGACGTATTCCGTCTCGCGAACGCCGAGCGACATTTAGCGCTTGCGGCGCCCCGGGTAGCGCGTCGCACTGACCTTTTGCACGTAGCCGGCGACGACGCCGAGGAGTGCCCCACCGGAAGCGATGGCGAGGACGACCCCGATCCACCAGTGCCAAGGATTCGCTGCGATCATGCTGACACTCTAGCGATCAGACCCGGGCGATCAGGGCTCGAAGGTGACGGCGACTTCGTCGATGGACTTGACGAAACGGTCGAGAAGTTCGGCGAGGACAACGAGTTCATCGGCCGAGAAACGGCTGAGGATCTGGCTCATTGCCTTGAGGCGCCGCTCACCGATGATGGCATGGCGTTCGCGTCCCGCTGCGGTGGCGCTGACCGTGACGACGCGACCGTCGCTCGGAAGGGCGCTACGTCGGGCAAGGTCGAGTTTCTCGAGCCGCTGGATTGCGCGCGTCGCCGTCGAAGGGTCGACGCGCAGAGCCTCGGCGAGGTCTCCCATGCGCCAACTCTCGCGTTCGACGAGAAGGTCGAGCGTGTCGACCTGACCCGGATCGAGGGCGGAGTCGCCCTCTCCGAACAACTTGTCGCGCAGTCGGTCGGCAACCGCGCCGCGACGTAGTTCGCGCCAAGAGAAACCGATACTCGCGAGAACGTCGATGTCGGGGACGTGCGTTTCGGTGGGCACCGAAACCACTTGCTTGTGTGGCTGAGGGGTGCTGTTCATGCTTGAAACGCTAGCGAAGACGAACGCACAAGTCGCACCGTGTGTCGCTGATTCGTCGCAACAAAAGGTAAATTTTGGGAAAGAAAGGGAGAAAAATGCGACTTGCAAGGTTTCTTTCCGTACCAAAGCGTCTGTGCGCGGTGGTGGTCGTGTTGTCATCTGCAACGACTCTCGCAGTGACATCGGTCCACGGCGCCGCCGCACTTCCGAGTGGCGCGGGTGACTTCGTTCCGGTCGTCGACCTCGGCAGCGCGCTCTCCGAACTTGCGACGCTTGCGTCGACGCCGTGCAAGGTTGAGTCGAGCAACATCACAGAATTGAAAGCAGGCGACAACCTCACGTTGCCCGCGACCGACATCGCGAAAGCGCTCGCGGTTGCAAACGAGTTGAAAGGAAAGAGCGATTCGCTCGTCGACCTTTCCTGTGCTGCGTCGATGACGGTTTCGGGATCCGAACGATCCATCTCGGGTACCGTCACGAACGCGGCACTCGGACTTTCGGGAACTTTCGCACTGAAGTGCACGTTCCGCCAGGACCTGCGCATCGATGCGGGTCTCAGTATCGGGTCATCGTTGCCGCGGGGTGCGAGTGTCCTCGTCCGGAGTGCCGACAAACAGATTCCAATGGTGTGCGCGATGACCGCAAACTTCGGAGATGGAACGTCGGTGACGGGTTCGATCGATGGCTATGCCGAGGTGGGCAGTGTGAAGTCCGAATCGTGCGTCGGTGACACGCGTGTCTCGTGCGTCCCGTTGAGTATTTCTGCAAAGGTGACGGTGACATCGACTGCGGGCAAACTCGCGGGCTACACCGGAACCGGCACCTACACGCTCACACCGTCGTTCACGGTCTCGACACTGAACGACAGTCTTGCAACGCTGCAGCAAGCCATAGGAAAGTCGTCCGTGCGCGCGAGTCGCGCGATCGGCGCAGTGTCGAACCGCGAGGGATCATTGAAGATCGACTTTGCTCCGGGTGCGCCGCGCATCGACATCGTCTACCCGGTGGTTACGGCCGACGGTTCGTCGAGCGTTGCCACGGGCGCGTTGATTGCGGCGACCGGACCACGCAAGGCCAAGTGCAGTTACGCAGTCGCGCGCGGCAAGAAGACCGTCACACTCACAAGTTTCGTTTCGTCGTCGACGGGGGTCATGCCCACGCACGCGGTCACGAAGAAGGGTTACGACTCGGTTCGCAAGACGCTCGCGGCGAAGCCGGGTACGGCGTTGTCCGTCGTCGTCACCTGCGGCAAGACACGCGCGACTCAGTCGGTGTCACTGGGCTGAACGCAGTTGATGCGCGTCAGCGCATGATCACGGCGTCGGGTCCCCAGGGCACCACTTCGCCGGCTTCTTGGAACCGCTCGGGTAGCTCCTCGATCATGTTGAGGGTTGCCGCAAAACGGCCGATGCCGACGAACAGCGCAACGTTGAAACCGAGTTCGACGATCTCCGCCTCGGTGAAGTGCTGCTTGAGAATGTCGTAGAAGGCATCGTCGATGGCGAGATGGTTCGTGGCGAACAATTCACCGAAACGAATCGCAATGCGTTCCCGCTCGGTCAGGTCGTCGGCTTCCATCGGCTTCTCCAACGAACAGACGAGATCTTCGTTCAGGCCATCGGCAAGTGCGTCGGGGTAGCGGATGGCCATGCAGCTGCGGCACTGGTTGTGGAACGCGACGCGCAGTCGCACGAGTTCGATGAGGCGCGGCGGCAGCGTGCGGTGGATCTTCAGCGACGCAGCGAACGCCGACATCCCCTTTGTCATCTCGGGGGCATGGGCGAAGATTCGCGTGAGGCCGAGTTCGAGCGGGGTCTTGTCATCGGCCCGCGACATCTTGCGGATGTCCTCGGGGAGTTCTTCGACCGACAATTTGCGCAGACGAGTCATGCCCGAACTCTAGAAGATTCGGAGTCACGCGTGAACGGGGTGTGGGGTGGCGTCAAACAGCGGCAAAGAAGCCGGAAATCGCGGAAATCTGGGCCTCGAGCGTGGTGCGCCACGTGGAGGCGAAACCAGGGGGTGACTCGGCGGCGATCGACTGCAGGTAGTCGACGACGATCTGCGGCACGTCGGGGATCGTTGGCAACACCTCCATGTAATAGGAGAAGTCGCTGCATGCCTGATGGCCCCCATCGGGAAGGTCGACACGTTGGTGTTGGTTGGCGAGGCTGGACAGTCGTGCCCATATCGGGTCGGCGTCGGTCGAGGGTGGCGTCGTGAGATCACACATCCCGACGACGAGCATCGTCGGAACGTTGATCGCGTCGATCAGATCGCCCGGCAAAGTGCGGGTGTAAGCCTGTACGCCGGCGACGGCCCGCACGCGAGGGTCACCCGGCAATCCGTGGACGCCGGTCGTACTGACGATCGCTGTGAGACCGCCGTAACTATGGCCGGCGACGAAAACGCGCTGCGGGTCGACGACGGAAGCCAAGGCGGCGCCGAGTCGGCCGTCGAACACTGCGTCGATGAGGACGGACACGTCGCCGAGCCGTTGGCGCTCGTTGGTCTCGTCGTCGACGTTCGCTCCGGTGAGCCAGTCGAAGAGAGTGTCGCCCGCATGATCGGCGGAAACCACGACGAAGCCATTCGTCGCCAGACCTTCGCACATCTTCGTGTAGATGTGTCGCAGGCCGGTACGCCCGTGCGACCACACCACCACGGGATGCCGGCCGCTTGCCGGGTTCGCGCCTTCGATGGCCGTCGGTGAGTCGAAACCGACCCCGGGAAGAAGTTCGTATCTCGTCGGCACACCCGACGACGCGGCGATGCTGTCGCTTGCCGGATACCACACTTCGGTCGTGAGTGTGCGTACGTCGCGCGAGTCGTCGGTCAAAGAGATGGTGGCGTGTCCGACGGTCATGACGGGAACAGTAACGTCTCTGCATGGCTGAATTCACGGGAAAAGTTGCAATCGTCACCGGTTCATCGAGCGGTATCGGTGAGGCAATCGCGCGGCGACTGGGCGAACTTGGCGCAACGGTCGTCGTCAACTCGGCGTCCTCCGTCGAGTCGGGAACCGCGGTCGCGCGGTCCATCGGCAACGGGGCTGTCTACATGCAGGGAGACATCTCGAAGAAAGACCACTGCGAGCGGCTGATCGACGACACGGTCGCGCAATTCGGGCGCCTCGACATTCTGGTGAACAACGCGGGTTGGACGACCCCTGTTCCTCACCATGACCTCGATGCACTGACCGACGAGATCTTCATGAAGACCTTCGAAGTCAACGTCTATGGAACCTGGTGGTTGAGCAAGTTGGCCGTTCCGCACCTGAAGAAGGCGCAAGACGGGAACATCGTGAACGTGACGTCGATCGCCGGCGTGAGGCAGTTGGGTAGCTCGATGGCCTACTCGATGACCAAGGCTGCGCTGAACCAGATGACAAAGTTGATGGCAAAGAGCTGCTGGCCCGTGCGCGTGAATGCAGTGGCACCCGGGCTCATCGCCACGCCCTGGACGTCGGATTGGGGCCCGCAGCACGAAGCCGTGAAGTCGATCGCCCCGCTGAAGAGATCGGGCACACCCGAGGATTGTGCGGATGCGACACTCGCGCTGTTGCGCAGCACGTATGCAACGGGCCAGATCTTCGTCGTCGACGGAGGCCTGACGCTCGTTCAGTAGACGTTGATGTCGACCACCGTCAGCGGCTGCGAACCAGTCGGCCCGGACGCTCGCCGGTATCGGAGTCGTCGAATCGGGTGACGACCCCGTTCAGGATCGTCGCCTTGTAACCGGTCGATGGTTGCAACACGCGCGATCCACCTGCGGGAAGGTCGTGGCGCACGAAGGGCGCCTGGATCGTCAGATTGTCGAAATCGATGACGTTCAAGTCGGCCCGCTTGCCAACCTGAATCGAACCACGGTCAGTCAGTCCGTACAGATCGGCATTCGTCTTCGAGAGCTTGTTGACGGCGAATTCGAGTCCGAGTCGCGGACCGCGTGACCGGTCGCGCACCCAGTGCGTGAGGTGGAACGTCGGCATCGTGCAGTCGCAAATGAAGTTCACGTGTGCCCCCGCATCCGAGAGCCCGGTGACGGTGTCGGGATGGAGGAGCATCTCGTGGCTCGCATCGAGGTTTGCGTTGACGAAGTTCGAGCCGAAGATGGCGTAGAACGCACGCCCTTCGTCTTCGAGCAAGAGGTCGTACATCAGCGATTCGGCACTGACCCCCAGTTTCCGCGCACGACCCACGACGGATTCCTCGCGAGTCGGTTCGTAGTTGACGGGGAACTGCAGTGGGAAAGTCGCATTCAACGCGCGCGCGTACAGGCCGACGACGGCCTGCATCGAGCCCGCATTCTCCGAGGGAACGCTGCGATCGCCGAGAACCGCCGACTTCACCTCGGGTCGGCGCATTTCGCGCACGCGCTCGGCAAGCGGCAGGTGCGCGAGGTCGCGCAGGTACGTGGCCTTGCGCATGAACATGTGGTAGGTGTCGAGACTCGTCATCACGGTGACCGCGCGCGGTGCCACTTGCGGCCGCAGCTGTGCGCCCTTCGCGTTCTCGTAAGACACTGTCTCGAGAACCTCGCGCCAGTGATCGACGTCCTCGGCGATCTGGATCGTGGTGAACGTGACCGGTCGACCGCTCGCACGCGACACCTCGGCGAGCAACATCACTTCTTCGACGGGCTTGGCGCGCTCGCCGCCCAATGCTTCGAGAGCCCCGACCGTTCCGGCGGGAATCGCCTCGAAGACTCCGCGCCCCATCGCCGACGCGATGGCCATCAGTTCGCCGTCGGCCGCGAATGTTCCGGGAACCGGACTGCCGGACAACGAGCGGTGGCCGATCGTGCGCGACGTCGAGAACCCGAGCGCACCGGCGTCCATCGCCTCGCCGACGATGCGGGCCATCGTCGCGATCTCGTCGGGGGTCGCATCGAGGTTGTCGACTCCGCGTTGACCCATCGCGTAGAAGCGAAGTGCGCCGTGGGCAACCTGTGTGCCGATGTCGATCGAGTATCGGCGCGTGTCGAGATAGTCGAGATATTGAGGGAACGTCTCCCACGCACCCCACGGAATGCCCTCGGCGAGCGCACTCCCTGGGATGTCTTCGACGCCCTCCATCAGTTCGATGAGCGGTGCTTCGTCGCCGGGTCGCACAGGCGCGAAGCCGACGCCGCAGTTCCCCATGACGAGCGTCGTGACACCGTTCGTCGCCGATGGCTCGAGGTCTTCGTCCCACGTGACCTGGCCGTCATAGTGCGTGTGCACGTCGACCCAGCCCGGGGTCAGCGTCATGCCGTCGGCGTCGATCGTTCGTTTGGCGGGACCGGCGGCCTTGCCGCCCACCTGTGTGATGACGCCGTCGGTGACGGCCACGTCCCCCGTGAAGGCCGGCGCACCGGTTCCGTCGACAATGGTGGCCCCGCTGATCACGATGTCATGCATGGGCGAAAAACTAACCGAGAAGGCGGTCGATCATCTTCCCCAGCCGTTTCGCGGGTCGCCCCGAGCGGGCCTCGACCGCATCGGCGATCACGGGGAGGCGCAGGCCGGCATTCACTCCGATCCACCGCAGCGGCTCGGGCTCCCAGCGGCGGCCCCGATGGTTGACGAAGGCAAGTCGCAGATCAGGTGAGTCGATGCCCGCGATCGCGGCGGCAACCGTACGACCCGCAAGATGCGACATCGCGACTCCGTCCCCGACGTAGCCACCGGCGGTGACGCGACGGGTCGTGTGGTCGATGGTGACGGCAGGGTGCCAGTCGCGGGGCACGGCGAGCGGCCCGCCCCAGTGGTGGGTGATTCGTGCATCACGTGTCGCCGGGAACAGTTCGTGCATGGTCGCAACGATTCGCCGCGCCACGCTCTGATCGGTGTCGAAGCGGCCGTTGATCCGACTCGCGTACCGATACCCCGCGCCGCGGCCGCCGAATGCGATGCGGCCGTCGGCTGTTCTCTGCGCGTAGGTGACCATCAAGCGACCCTCGGCGAGAGTCTCGCGAGCTCCCCAACCAATGTCACGCCACGTGTCATCTGGCAACGGTTCGGTTGCGACCATGTACGAATAGAGAGGTATGACGTCGCGGCCCGCACCGCGCAGACGGGGCGTGTAACCCTCGGTCGCCCTGACGACCCAGTTCGCCTTGACGTGCAGCGGCCGGTCTTTCGTTCGTCCCGATACACCCGTCGAGTCGATGGCTTCGACGGTGAAGCCGCTGACGAATCCGACACCGAGGGCCCGGGCACGGTCGACGAGGCCGTTCACCAGCTTGAGTGGGTGGATCGCGGCACAGTGCGGCGAGTACGACGCGCCGCGCGCACCGGCAACCTTGACGCGGTCCGCGAGGGTGTCCCGGTCGATCCAGCGCACGTCGGATTCATCGAGGCCTTGACGATGTTGTGCCTCGATCTCGTCGCGCAGGCGCGTCTCTTGAACAGAATTGGTGGCGACGGTCAGAGTGCCGGACTTCGCCCAGTCGCAGTCGATGCTGTGTCGGGCGATCCATCGCCCGATGTCGTCGACCGTGTCGATGGCAGCCCGCTGCATCGCGAGTGCCGCACCGTGTCCGTGTCGATGACCGAGTGATTCGATGTCGACGGGGAAGAGACCGCTGCACCACCCGCCGTTGCGTCCGCTCGCCCCGAAACCCGGTTCTGATGCGTCGATTACGAGGATGGCGAGGTCGGGCCGCATTTCGGCCAGTAGCACCGATGACCACAGGCCCGTGTAGCCCGCACCGACGATCGCGACGTCGAACGTGCACGACAGATCAGCGACGGGGACATCGAGGTGTCGTCGCTCCTCTGCCCACAGCGACCGTGGCCAATCGAGCGGGCGCACGCGCAGCGGGTCCTCAGCGTGCAACGATGCCGCGACCGGCGACGAGCGGCAGATCGAGGAACGTGCGGATGCCGACGGGTGCGGCGCACACAGCGGGTATCGCATGCACGGCGCGCATCGCGGTGCCGACGAGACCGTTCGTCGTCCATTTGTTCGCCTCGAAGTGCAGACGCGGTTCACCCTCGATGGTGCACACCCACGCGGGGCTCTGCCACTGGGGTGCGACCGACTTGTGGGCTTTGTAGATCGCTTCGAGGCGGATCACATCGCGGCCGTTGGCCACGCCACACCATTCCCAACGTTGTCCGGCGACGGTTCCTTGTGGAACGGGTCCCGCGGCGATGGTGAGGTCTTCGCTCGCCAGTTCGACCTCTGATTCGACGGTCAGTTCATCGAGTTCGAGACCAAGACCGTCGGCCACCATCAAGACGCTCTCTTCGAAGAGACCACTCAACCATTTGCGGTAACGGGCGGTGTGTGACTCGAAGCGCTCCGGAGCAAATGAAAATCCCATCACGTCGAAGATGATCTGTGGTGATGGGTAGAAGGAAAAGTCGGAGTGCTCGCGCACGAGCACCGAATCGATCCGCGAGCAGTTCGAGGAAAAGACAAGGGGGACGAGTTCGGCCATGAAACCCGGGTTGATGCCCGTCCCGTGAACCGACACGCCGCCTTCTCGGCATGCCGCCTCGAGACGTGCGACGACGTCGGCGCCATAAGCCTTCGGGTAGACGTAGCCGACCGTCGTGATCACGTTCTTCCCGCTGCGCAAAAGTGTGCAGATGTCCTTCGTGTCCTTGTCGGGGTCGTCGGCAACCTGCGCAGCGGACAGCGGCATGTGCAGAACGACGTCGGCATCGAGCGCGGCGATCTCGTCGATGTCGTTCGTGGCTCGCACCCCGCACGCACCGAGACCCGCGATGTCACCGGCGTCGCGGCCCGCTTTCGAAGGAGTTGCGACATAGCAACCGACGAGGTCGTAGTCGGCGTGGCCGATGACGGTCTTCAGTGAGGCGAGCCCCACATTGCCGGTTCCCCATTGAATGACACGGATACCCATGGTCAGTTCACCTTTCTCTCGCGGCCGGCCCAGAACTCTTCGCGCAGTTTGAACTTCTGCAGCTTGCCCGTCGCGGTGCGTGCGAGCGCCTCACGGAATTCGATGCGCTTCGGACACTTGTAACCCGCGAGTTTCGTCTTCGTGTAGGCGATCAGTTCGTCGCCAGTGAGGGCTGAACCCGGCGTCTTCACCACGAGAGCGAGAACAAGTTCGCCCCACTTTTCGTCGGGCACACCGATGACCGCAACTTCTGCAACGTCGCTGTGCGAGAAGATCGCGTCTTCGACCTCGATCGAGCTCACGTTCTCGCCACCCGAAATGATCACGTCCTTCTTGCGGTCGGAAATCGTGAGGTAGTGGTCCTCGCCGATCGAGCCGCCGTCTCCTGTGTGGAACCAGCCGTCGACGATCGCCTTCGCGGTTTCTTCGGGTTGATTCCAGTAACCGTTCATCACGACGTTGCTACGTGCGAGTACCTCGCCTTCCGCGTCAACGCGAATCTCGACACCGATCGCCGGGGCGCCGGCTGCTCCCAGTCGGGCAGCGCGTTCGGCAGGGGACAGCGCGTCGTACTCGGCGCGTCGCCGGTTCATCGTGAGCAAGGGAGCGGTTTCGGTGAGACCGTAGATCTGGGCGAATTCCCATCCGAGTTCGGTTTCCACGCGCTCGATCGTGCGCGTCGGGGGCGGAGCACCGGCGACGACGATGCGCACCCGGTCGCGACCGGGAATCGGTCCGGTCCACGTTGCCGCCGCGTCGAGAATCATGTTGACGACCGCCGGCGCACCGCACAGCATCGTCACGCCGTGTCGTTCGACGCGGCGCAGAATTTCCGCACCGTCGACCTTGCGCAGAATGACGTGTTCTCCACCCATGCCGGTGACGGCGTAGACCATGCCCCATCCGTTGCAGTGGAACTGGGGCAGGGTGTGCAGGTACACGTCGCGGTCGTTCACGCCCATTTGCCAGCCGAACGTCGTCGCATTGACCCAGAGGTTGCGATGTGTCAGCTGCACACCCTTCGGTCGCGCGGTCGTGCCGCTGGTGTAGTTGATCGTTGCGGTTGCATCCTCGTCGGGGGTCCATGGCTGGGGTTCGACACCGAACCGGTACAGCACCTCGTCGGATTCGGCACCGATGACGAAACGATGACGGGCAGATACGCCCGCGAGCGCTTCGTCGAGTTCGGGATCGACGAGCAGCACCTCGGCACCGCTGTGTTCGATGATGTACTTCACTTCCTCGGCCACCAGGCGGAAGTTCACCGGCACGAGAATTCGCCCCGAACCGCTCACGCCGAAGAACGCCGTGTAGAGACGAGCGGCGTTGTGACTGACCATGGCCACGCGCGCCCCTTGCGGAATCCCGAGCGCATCGAGACCTGCGGCCTGTGCGCGGGCACGTTCTGCGACCTCGCGGTACGTCA
The DNA here is from genome assembly GCA_036735765.1 of Ilumatobacteraceae bacterium. Taxonomy (GTDB): domain Bacteria; phylum Actinomycetota; class Acidimicrobiia; order Acidimicrobiales; family Ilumatobacteraceae; genus F1-20-MAGs119. The sequence continues at coordinate 17,046 of DAINNS010000008.1, forward strand.
GCGTCGGCCACGGCGAAGCGGGCTGGTCGGGCTCGTCGACCAGCGCAACGCGATCGCCGTACACCTGCTCGGCGCGACGCAGGAAATCCACCACTGACAAGGGAACCTTCACGTTTTCCTCCTTGCGACAAACCCTAATGTTTTGGCATGGGGGTCCCGACGGGTGAAGTGGAGGTTCGCTACCTGCCCGCCGACCGCATGATCGTCGAACACATCATCGAGTGGCAGGTCGAGCACTATCGCGGCGTGTTTCCGACCTTCGACCACGACGATTGGATCGACTTCTACGGTCCTCACATGCGCGGACAGGACGGCCCGCTGCCTGTCGTGCTCGGCGCGTTCGAGGACGGCCGATGCATCGGAACGGTTGCGATCGTCGAACGTGACGACCTGGACGACGTCGATCACTACACGCCGTGGATCGCCGCGATGATCGTCGACCCGGCTCGACGCGGTTCACGAGTGGGCACGGCGCTGCTCAATGCAGCGCTCGGCCGGTGTCGCGATTTGTTCTTCGGACGTGTTTATCTGTGGACTCACGACCAGAACGACTGGTACCTACGACTCGGCTGGACGAAGGTCGAGGACAAGGTCTTCCGCGGCGTGCCCATCACGATTTTCTACATCGACCTCTGACGCGACCCCTGACGCGTCACTGCGTGAAGCGCCAAGTGAACGAGTGCTGCAGAACGCGTGCCGTACCGACGATGTCGAGCCCCGACTCGGAGAACGTGTTGAAGGCGTTCGGGATTCCCGATTGCGGTTCGACGCACACGCCGTTCGGGCTCCCGGTGTAGACGACCCAATAGCGACATGTGCTCGACAGCTGCACACCGACCCCGTTCACGACCAGACGCGGATCGTGTCTTGCATCGGTGAAGCAGTCGTCCCAAGGCGGCTCGACCGGCGGGCATGTTTGCGTTGTCGTGATGCCTTCGTCATTGCGGACGAACATCGTGTCGAAGCCGACGTCGAGCACGGTCGGCGGCAGAAACCACGGGTGCCACCCGACCTGTGCGGGGAAGTCACGGTCGGTGCCGTGCACCGACATCTCCATGTGCAGAGAATCGGGTCCGAGCGAAATGCGCTGCTCGCACCACGACCGGAAGGGCCAACCAACCGAGTCGAGGTCGAGTCGCGCTACCAGCGACGACGTGCCCGACCCCGCAATGCTCCATGGGTGGAGGAAACCGACACCGTGCATCGCGTGTGATCGCTCGTTTGCCGGCATCGTCACGACATCGCGGCGGAATTGGAACCGACCCTCCGCGAGGCGACCCGCCCACGGCACCATCGGATACGAGCCCCAGCCGACCGCTTCGTCGATCCCCGGTGCGTGCTCGACGAGGAGCGGACGATCGTCGAACCACACTTGCGCGACGCGACCACCGCGCCGCGCATCGAACGTCAGCCGGGTCCGGCCATTGACGAGGTCGACCCCGGCCACGGCGACTCCTCTTCGGCATTCTTCGCGGTTCTCCACGCCCACCAAATCAACACGAATTGGAGAGGCAGGCGCACCCAACTGACGATCTGTTCGGACGTCTCACGGTCACGCCAGTCCCAGGTCATGTAGAGGTTCGCGGGGTACACGCACACGAAGAGCCAGATTGCAGCGATCGCCCCGTGTCGACGCGTCGACGACCTCAGCATCATCAAGCCGATGACGACTTCGGCGGCGCCGCTCACATACGTCCAGAACGATTCGTTCGGTGGCAGCCACGGAGGCACGATGTCGTTGAAGAACTGCGGATTCACGAAATGCATCACGCCGGCCAACAAAACGAACGCTCCCAGAACCACGACGACAATCTAGACGTCCTGAATTAACTTGTTCATGTGCCAGACGTGCCCGTGGTTCTGCATGTGGGTTGGCCGAAGACCGCAACGACGTCACTTCAGTCACAACTCCGCGGGTATCCGAATCTTGCGGGCAAGCCCTACGGTCGTGAGGGCGCGATGGAGGCTCGGCTCGTCATTGACGCACTCGTGCGAAGCGGGCCGTGGCATGCCGACGGTCTGCGCGCGCTCGTGGAAGCAGCACACAGGGACACCACCCTTCCGGTGATCCTTTCCAATGAATCACTCATCGAGATGCCCCAACGAGAATGGTTCGACAATTGTGTCGGGCCGTTCGAGGTCGCGCGTCGGCTCGCGCAACTCGAGGGGCCACATCACGTCCTCATGACCCTCCGCGACCCGCGCGAAATGTTGAGGTCAACATGGTTGCACCACGTGCGCGAAGGT
>DAINNS010000009.1:0-16562 GCA_036735765.1 Ilumatobacteraceae bacterium
CTCTACGAGGGAATGGATGTCCGCGATCCTTTCGTCTTCCGTGTCACACGCGACGCCGACATCGAGGTCGACGACGAGGACGCCGATGACCTGCGCGAAGCAATTGAAGAAGAGCTGCGTCGTCGCCGATTTGGTCGCGCCGTGCGTCTGGAAACCGTCGTCGGTGTGCCCGAAGACGTGGTTGCGCTTCTCCTCGAGGAACTCGAGTTGGATTCGTCCGACCACTTCGAGAGTCGATTGCCACTGGATCTCACGTTGCTCTTCCGCATTGCCGGTCTGCCGCGACGTGAACTTCGCGACGAGCCGTGGCCATCGGTCACCGCCGGTCGTGTTCTGGCGGCACGCGAGAACGACGAGCCGATTTTCAACCTCATTCGGCGACGCGACCTGGTGGTGCACCATCCCTACGAGTCGTTTCAGTCGTCGACCGAGGCGTTCATCGAAGAGGCGTCCCGCGACCCACGTGTGCAGTCGATCAAGATGACCCTTTATCGCACATCACCCGACAGCGCGATCATGCGCAATCTGATATCGGCGGCCGAGCGCGGTGTGCAGGTGGTCGTGCTCGTCGAGCTGAAGGCACGGTTCGACGAAGCCCTGAACCTCAATTGGGCCCGCCAACTCGAGCGTGCCGGAGTCCACGTGATGTACGGCATCGTCGGTCTGAAGACCCACGCGAAAGTCGCAATGGTTGTGCGCGACGAACCCGACGGCCTGCGTCGCTACGTGCACTTCGGCACGGGCAACTACAACGCGAAGACGGCCGCGGTGTACGAAGACATCGGAATCTTCACGTGCAATCCCGAACTAGCCGACGATGCGACACGGCTCTTCAACCATCTCACCGGTTTCAGCCGGTCGAACTGGTACCGGCATCTTCTCGTGGCACCCCACTTCCTGCGCAACGAGATTGTCGACCTCATTCGTCGCGAGCGCGACATGGGAGAAAAGGGCCTCATTCGTCTCAAGGTCAACTCGATCGCCGACGCCGACATGATCGCCGAGTTGTACGAGGCATCGAGGGCCGGCGCAAAAGTTGAGATCATCGTGCGAGGTATTTGCATGCTGCGGCCCGGTGTGCCGGGCATGTCCGAGAATGTGACGGTGCGGTCGATCCTCGGTCGCTACCTCGAACACTCGCGCATCTACTACTTCGCGAACGCCGGCGGCCCCGAGCGGCCAGCCTGGTACATCGGTTCGGCCGACCTGATGACCCGCAACCTCGACCGTCGCGTCGAGGTGCTGACGCCCGTTCTTCTCGACAGGCACCGTGCGTGGCTCGAGCAGGCCATCGGCTACCTGAACGCCGACGACATTCCACACTTCACACTGGCTGCCGATGGCACGTGGCACCGTCGCGGTCGGGTCGAGTTCGCCGACGACGCCCAGGAGCGGATGTACCGCTGGGCGAAGGATCAACAGGAACGGCGCACGAATGAACGGGTCGAACGAAGCGACTCGGGTAGCGTTGTCTGAACGGAACGGTGGAGGCGATGGAAGAACTTCGCAAGGGTTTTCACGGCGAAATCAACGAGGTGCGCCAGTCGTTGGCGACCCTCGCCGCGTCGGTCATCGAGGCGATTCCTCGCGCCACGAACGTTCTCCTTGCGGGTGATCTCGAAGGCGCCGAATACCTGATTCTCACCGATGACGAGATCGACGCGCGATCGCTCGACCTTGAAGACCGGTGTTACCGCCTCCTCGCCCTGCAGGCTCCCGTTGCGGGCGAGCTTCGTCAACTCGTCGCCATTCTGAAGATGATCGGTGAGATCGAGCGCAGCGCCGACCTCACGGTGAACATCGCGAAAGCTGCCCGTCGTATCTACGGTCATGCGCTCGATCCGAAGCTCCGTGGCATCATCAGCAAGATGGGCGAGCAAGCCCAACAGTTGTTCGTCGCGGCCCTCGATGCATTCGAGACCGAGGACGTGGCGAAGGCGAGCGCTCTCGACGACATGGACTCGTACCTCGACGGGCTGCAGCGCCAATTCGTGCAGGCGATCTTCGAGTGCAACCTCGCAGGAACCATCGATCTCCAAGTTGCCATCCAATTGGCGGTCGTGGCGCGGTTCTACGAGCGCATCGGTGACCACGCAGTCAACATCGGGGAGCGCGTGTTGTACGCAGTTAACGGCTGGCGACCCGAATTGAAAGGTGCGGCGCGCCACAAGGCACGGCTGTCGGGCGACGACACGGACGGAATCCCGATGCCCGACCTCGGTTCGGGGGCTTGACCATCGAAATCGTCGTCGGCTTCGTTGTCGGCGCGGTTGTCGCGATCGTCGGCGTTCGACTCTTTCGGGCGAAGACACCCCGTACAGCAGCCGTGTCGACGACCACGGAAGCCGTGGTTGCCATTGCGCGGCCGGTGGAGTCGCCGATCGACTTCGAGGCGGTGTTGAACGCGCTCCCTCTCGGAGTCGTTCTCGCACGACGTGATGCATCGGTCGTTTTTCGCAACCGTGCCGCAATGGCCGTGGTTGGTTTGCGCCACGTCGATCTTCTCGTCGAGGCCGCAGTCGACAGACTGATTCTCCAAACGATCGAGGCGGGTGCGGGCCGAACCGAAACCCTGGAACTCTTCGGTCCACCACCGCGCATTCTCGTCGTCTCGACGGTCGAGTTGACTGATGGTGTGTGCCTTGCGGTCATCGAGGACATCAGCGAACGCACACGTATCGATGCGGTACGCACCGACTTCGTTGCCAACATCAGCCATGAACTGAAGACACCCGTCGGTGCGCTCTCGATTCTCGCCGAGACGATGCAAGACGAGGATGATGCGATCATCGTGAAGCAACTCGCTGCTCGAATGATGAGAGAAGCACAACGAATGTCGGAGACGATCGATGATCTTCTCGAACTGTCGAAGATCGAACTCGATGCGCCGTTGCGACAGAACAACATCGATCTGGTCGCACTCGTCCGCGAGGCCGCCGAACGTCATTCCATGTCTGCGGCCACCGCCTCCGTTCGAATTTCGACGGAAATTCCCGACGGCCGCTTCGTGGTAACCGGGGACCATACGCAGTTGTTGTCTGCGGTCTCGAACCTGGTCGACAACGCGATCAAATACAGCGAGGCGGGCGACACGGTGACGGTGCGGCTCTTTCGCGAGCCCGGCCACAACGTGATCTCGGTCGACGACGAAGGCATCGGTATTCCTCAGGCCGACATCGACCGCATCTTCGAACGCTTCTACAGGGTCGACAGGGCGCGGGGTCGCGGTACGGGCGGAACGGGTCTGGGCCTGTCGATCGTGCGCCACATCATGGCCAATCATGGCGGTGAGGTGAACGTGACGTCACAAGAAGGTGAAGGATCATCCTTCAGACTCGTTCTGCCGGTGCAGATCGGTGATAATCAGTGACGTCCGCATGAACGCAGCAGCCGCCAACAGCACCACCCAGACGGTTCTCGTCGTCGAAGACGAAGAGTCTTTCATCGAGGCTCTCCAGATCGGCCTGAAGCGCGAAGGTTTCAGGGTCGAAGTCGCACGCGACGGTCTGCAGGCTCTCGACCTCTTCGACATCATCCGGCCCGACTTGGTTCTTCTCGACGTGATGCTCCCGAAGGTGTCAGGTGTAGACGTGTGCCGTCAGTTGCGCAAGCGTTCGCAGGTGCCGATCATCATGGTGACGGCCAAGGCAGCCGAGATCGACACCGTCGTCGGCCTGGAAGTAGGCGCCGATGATTACATCACCAAGCCCTACCGCTTGCGCGAGTTGGTGGCACGCATGCGCGCAGTATTGCGTCGTGCCCCGCTCGACCGGGCCGGTGAACTCACCGAAGCCGCGCTGGTGGTCGGCGACGTTCAGCTCGACCCCGACCAACACGAGGTGGTGATTCGCGGCGAACGGGTCTCGCTACCGCTGAAGGAATTCGAACTGCTGCACATCCTCCTTGCGAACGCCGGACGTGTGCTGCCGCGCGAAACGCTGATCGACAGAGTGTGGGGCAATGACTACGTGGGTGACACCAAGACCCTCGACGTCCACATCAAGCGTTTGCGAGCGAAGATCGAAGACGACCCCGGTTCACCGCAGAAGATCGTGACGATCCGCGGGCTCGGCTACAAGTACGAGCGACCGAAGTCCTGAAGGCTCCATCGCGCCGACCTACCATCGGTGCGTGGCCAGGGACGTGAAACGAGCCGATCTTCCACCGCGACCGCCATTTTTCGTTCTCGCGCGCACGCACGGATTGATGGTCGCCGGCGAGGCGGTCATGACCGTCGCACTTGCCGACTCGCTCTTCTTGTCGATCAGCCCCGACGCGGCACGCGGCAGGGTGATTCTGTTCCTCGCGCTCAGCCTCGCGCCGTTCGCGGTTGTCGCTCCGTTCATCGGGCCGCTGGTCGACCGCATGAAGGGCGGCCGACGCTTGGTCGTCATTCTTGCAGCGGCACTTCGTGCACTCGTCTCGTTTCTGATGATCGGTCGCATCGACTCACTGACCCTCTTTCCTCTCGCGTTCGCTGCGCTCGTGCTTTCGAAGACCTACGCAGTCTCCAAGTCCGCCCTCGTGCCGACCGTCGTCCCCGAGGAACGTGAGCTCGTCGACGCAAACAGCAAACTCGGTCTTCTTTCGGGGGTGGTCGGTTTTGCAGCTGCGGTTCCCGCGGCGTTGGTGCAATTCATCTCGCCGAATGCGACTCTGGCCATCTCGTCGGTCGTGTTTGTCGCGGCGGTTTTGTCGGCGTGGCATCTGCCCCGCGACGTGCGAATCGCCGCGTCGCCGCGCACACGAGTCGAGATCGAAGAGTTGCGATCGCGGCGCGTGCGTCGTGCCGTGGCAGCCATGCGCTTGATGCGCGGCCTGGTTGGCCTCATGTTCTTCCATCTCGCGTTCTGGCTGCGCGATCAGAAAGCCGGCACGGTGTGGTTCGGCTTCGCCGTCTCACTCGCATCGATCGCGACGATGTCGGCGAATGCGGTTGCGCCGATCGTGCGAAGACGATTGCGCGAAGAAACGATGATCATCGTTGCTCTCGGCGCCGTCGGCGTGGGCGGAATCATCTGCACGTGGATCGGGGGAGTCACGGGTGGGGTCATCCTCGCCGCCACGGTCAACGCCTTCGCGGCGACGTGCAAACTTGCCTATGAGGCCGTCGTGCAATCAGACGCGCCCGACGCGAACAGGGCGCGGGCCTTTGCTTCGTTCGAGACCCAGTTCCAACTTGCGTGGGTCGGAGCGGGTCTCATTCCCGTCGTTCTGCGTCTTCCCGGCGAGTTCGGGTTCTTCGTCGTCGGGCTCGTTGGCTGTGTCGGGATGCTGTTGTTCGTGCTGAGAATGCGTGCGGCTAGGCAATCTCGAGGCGGGCCAGCCACAGGCCGGGCGCGTCGACCTCGGCCGGCGTAGGAAGCGCATCGACACGGTTCAACAGGTCGAGAACCCGGTCGGTCGATGACCGCTCGATGATGCCGTTCACGAAAGCCCGACCTCTTTCGACGGTGGCACGCGTGTGGCGAATACCGAGGAGATGTTCGACGAACTTGTCGGCCGGTGAAGATTCGATGCGACGTCGACGCAGGGCCTCCGTCACCGCGGGGGCCCCACCGAGGAGGCGTTGCGTGACCCCGTCGACGATCCAATCGACGAGACCCACCGTGCAAGCGAGCAGCGCGTCGAGTCGTGGACGCAACGCCTCTTGCTCGGGCGAGATGACCGCGCCGAGCAGGAGAGCAGGGTCGGACATCGTCTGTTGGAACGCGGCCATCGGGTTCGTGGCGTCGAATTCGGTTCCCGACAGTTTTTCGATGACGGCGTCGGGGTCGGGCGAGAACGCCGAGACGTAGGCGTTCACCGCGTCGAGCAGTGCGGTGCGCAGATGCGCTGCTCGCAGAACCGTGTGTGCCGCGAACTCGTGGACGAGTACCCACATGCGGATGTCGGCAAGCGGCAGGTCCCATTCGCCGGCGAAGGAGTCGATGTTGGCCGGGACGAGAAGCAATGGCTTCTCGGGATCACGCGGCAGGAGAAGGTCGTACTGGCCGAAAGCGCGGGCCGAGAGTTGGCCGACCATCGACCCGACGGTCATGCCGAGCATCATCGGCGCCATCGCCGACATGAGACCGTTCATCATCATCGCCATCGGGTCTCCCGCAATGTCGGGGGCAAAGTCGGGAGCATTGTCGGTTGACGGGCGTTGGGCGAGCGCCGTGGCGAGGTTGTCGAAGACGGGACGGTAGGCGTCGAGAGTGGAGTGACACCATTGGGCCGGCGTGACGCATTCGAGGCGCGGTTCGCCTGTTTCGGTGCCGGAGAGGAAATCGACCATGTGCCGATGGGCGATTGGGGCGAGGTTCTCGATGGCGATTCGTGCGGCAGGGTCGACATTCGAGGCCGGAGCACCGGTGCCGAGACCGAGATACGCAACCTGTCGAGCGACATCCCAATTCAGGGGCCCCTGACCGGCAAGCGATTTCATGATGTCGCCGAGAAACGGCATCGCGCCGAATGGGTTCCCGTCGCCGAACGAGCCGAACGGAAAGTTCCCCGGGGGCATGTCGTCGTCGGCCATGAGGTGATGATACGACCGCGTCGGGTTCGGTGCTTCGTCGTCAGCGCGAACGTGACAAGAGAACATCAATTGCGCCGAGAGGCACGTAACCCTTCGCGCCACCGCGTTCGCTGTAGAGGCCGAGCAACCGACCGGAGAGATCTTCGACGGGTGCGGAAGAGAGGACGTCGACCGTGAGCACGTCACCTGCCAATGGCACGAAGGATGTCGAGTCCGACGTCATCGAAACACCGATACTCGCCGTGACGGGATCCGTCCCACGCACAACCACCGACGTACCGACCGGAGGTGAGTCATCGGGCGCGGGGGTGACGGGCTCGTCGAAGTTCGCCACCACGTCACTGCGCAGCACGCTGACGCCGAGCACTGAGTCCGATTGCACTTTGGTGAGGGCAACACGGCGGCCATCGACGATGATGACGACATCCCCGGCATCACCCGTCGTGACGAATCGGGTTCCGGACGTCGTGCGGAGAGCGAGCACGAAGCGATCACCGCCGACCGTCATCGCGCCGGGGATGGAGGAGATGACCGGTGACGGGGCGGGCGATGGGCTGAGTGCCGCATTGCGGGTAACCGGCAGCGACTCGCGGGGAGCCTCACGCGGGAGAACGAGTGCAACGAGTGCGGCGATGACACCGAGGCAAAGTGTGCCGACGAGGAAGGTCAGGCGAGGGCCGAGTGGCGGCGCAGCGCGTCGCGCACTTGCCCGACGCTGCTGGCCCACTTCGCTCGGGTGGCGCCACGAACGTTCGTGCCTGGGCAACGGCGCGGGGGCCATTGTCGGTTGCTCGTCGTCGGTGGCCATCACGGGGACAGTAATTTCTCGAGGTTCGAATTGGTCGTCGGGCACGTTCCCGTCGCGCGTGGATACGATTTGCTGCGTGTCAAGTCACCTGCTTCCCGGCGATCACTCGTCGAACGATTGGGTGGCACTGACCGGGCAAACACTCGATGTCGGCACCGCCTACGAATGGGCGTTGCACCCGTCGTGCGGAGCGGTGGTGGTGTTTTCCGGAACCGTCCGCGACCACGCCGACGGTCGCAACAACGTGAGCCACCTCACGTACGAGGCCTACGAAGACAAGGCCCTCGCAAGGATGAACGAAATCATCGCCGAGGCCCGACGGAAGTGGCCCACCATCGTGCGCGTCGCCATGTTGCACCGTGTCGGGCGGCTGTCGTTGCTCGAGTCATCCGTTCTCGTCGTCGTGTCGTCGCCACACCGCCCCGAGGCGTTCGAAGCTGGCCGCTTCTGTATCGACGCGTTGAAGGTTGCCGTTCCGATCTGGAAACAAGAAGAGTGGTCCGACGGAACCGATTGGGGCACGGGCGCACACGACATCGGAAGCGTGCCGCGGTCATGATCGCCGCACAAACCGCCGTCCTCGTCTTCGCCCTTCTCGCACTCGGATGCGGAGCAGCGTTGGCGACGATCATCTTCCGTCAAAATCGACAGACCGGCATCTACGACGGAATCGAAAACTTCCGCCGCCACATTGACGCGCTGTCACCCGAAGCGCGCCGCAGTGTCGTCGGCAAGCACACGCAATCGCGTGGCGCCGATCGCGCCGAACCCCGTCAGTAGCCGCGAGCGACCTACACTGGGCGTACATGGCCCGCGACCTTGCAATCGACCTCGGGACGGCGAACACGCTCGTCTACATGAAGGGACGAGGCATCGTGCTCAACGAACCCTCGGTGATCGCGGTCAACCGCAAGACGAGCGAGGTCCTCGCCACTGGCCACGAAGCCTGGAACATGATCGGCCGCACGCCCGGTTACATCGTGGCGGTCCGGCCATTGCGCGGCGGCGCCATCACCGACTTCGACATCACCGAGCGAATGATCCGACTGCTACTCCAACGCGTCGGTGTCTCGCGGTTCACGCGGCCGAAGGTCGTCATCTGCGTACCGTCGGCGATCACCGAAGTCGAACGTCGTGCGGTCACCGATGCAACGCGTCGTGCCGGTGCTTCCGATGCACAGTTGATCGAGCAACCCATGGCCGCGGCGATCGGGGCCGAACTTCCGATCGACGAACCCGTCGGCAACATGGTGATCGACATCGGTGGTGGCACCAGTGAGACGGCCGTCATCAGCCTCGGTGGGGTCGTTGCACTCGAGGCGATTCGTGTCGGAAGTTTCGACATCGACGCGGCGATCCAGACGTACGTGCGACGTGAACATGGCATCGCCATCGGCGAGCGCACCGCCGAAGAAATCAAGATCCAAATCGGCACCGCCGCGCCGATGCCAAACGAACGAGGCGCGCAGGTGCGGGGTCGCGATCTCGTCAGCGGCTTGCCGAAGAACATCGACCTCACCGCCGAAGAAGTGCGCTTTGCAATCGATGAAGTGGTGTCGCAGATCGTCCAATCCGTGACACGGTGCCTCTCGAAGGTTCCGCCCGAGATGGCGCAGGACTTCCTCCAGCGCGGGATGTACCTGGTCGGTGGCGGCGGTCTTCTGCGGGGCCTGGCCCAGCGCATCGAGCGTGAAACCGACGTGCCCGTGCGGATGTCGCCGATGCCTCTCGAAGCCGTCGTTCTCGGCGCCGGCCACTGCGTGGAGAACTACCAAGTCCTCCGCAGCATGTTCATGGGCGCGAGGCGTTAGCCGAGCGCCCCATTGGTACTGCGCAAGGCGCTGACGTCGCCGTCGAGGTTGAGAACGTAGACGTCGCGTGAGGCGACGGTGCGCACGGCAGTCACCGGCCCGGCGCCGTCGACGAGGCGCACCACGCGTGTGGCCTTCGCATCGCTGACTTTGATCGCGGTGATCCGACCGCTGCAATAGTCGCCGTACACGTACCAGCCCGACAGGGTCGGGAGTCTGGGTGAGCGAACCTTCGTGCCACCGGAGATCGAGCAACCCTCGTCACCGTGTTCGTACACGTACACGGGGGCGAGATGACTCTTCACGGATTGGTCTTTGTTGAAGCGCACGAAGCCCTCGAAGGCGCTCCATCCAAAATTCGCGTTTCGTCCCGACCCCGCGGACGCGCGCGCGAGGCTGACTTCTTCCCACTTGTCCTGGCCGACGTCGGCGACCCACAGGTTCATCTCGTCGTCGAATTCGAAACGCCACGGGTTGCGCAGACCGATCGACCAGATGCGGGGGCTTGCCGCTTTTTCGTTGCGAGCGAGTGGGTCGATGCTGACGATCTTGCCCAGCATCGACGATCTGTCGAGCGCGACGCGCTGCGGGTCGTCGCGCGAGCCGCCGTCCCCGGTGCCGATGTAGAGCCGCTCGCCGGGTCCGAATGCGAGACCGCCGCCATTGTGGTTCGCGTACGGCTGGGCGAGCGTGAAGAGGACCGTGCGTGACGACGGGTCGGCGGTCTTGTTTGTCCGCATGCGGTATCTCGCAACGACGGTGTCGCCGTCGTCGTCGGTGTAATTGACGTAGAGAAATCGACCGTTCGGATGGAAGGCGAGACCGAGCAGGCCGCGTTCTCCGGATGCACCGGTGCTGCCGGTCAGGTCGAGCGCCGTGGTCTTCGCCTTCGTCGAGGTGTCGAACCGCATGACGCGCCCGTCTTGTTCCGTGATGTACAGACCCGTGTCGTTCGCCCGCGAGGCGATGTCGGTGGGTCTGACGACCGTCGTCACCTTGACGAGACGTGCGGTCGGGTCCGTGGCCGTGTTGGCTCCGGCCGGAACGGCGAAGCAAATGAACGCAGCCGCGACGAGGAGTGTGGCCGTTCGAGGTCTACGCATCGGGGTTGACGCGAGCCAGGCCTTCCTGGACGACGGTGATGGCCAGTTGGCCGTCCTTCGTGTAGATGGAACCGCCCGCCAGACCGCGAGCGTTCGATGTCGAGATCGAATACTGGTCGTAGAGCATCCACTCGTCGGCCCGGAAGGGGCGGTGGAACCACATCGCGTGGTCGAGGCTGGCCATCTGCACACCCTTCGAGTTCCACGACAGACCGTGAGGCAGCAGGGTGGTGTCGAGCAGAGTGAAGTCGCTCGCGTACGTGGCTATGCAGGTGTGGAGAACGGGATCGTCGGGCAACGTGCCATCCGCGCGCATCCACACGCGTTGGCCGAGAGTGGGAACGCCCTCGCGTGAGAACGGGTCACCATCGACGTACCTCAGGTCGATGGGCCGCGGACGGTCGTACCACTCGCCGATGATGTGCTTGTACGGCGCCATGCGCGTCTTGAAGTCGGGCAGAGTGTCGGGGTCGGCGAGGTTCATGGGGCCGTTGATCTGGTGGTCGGGCCCGGGTTCGTTCAGGTGGAACGAGGCCTGCAGGTTGAAGATGACCTCGCCGTGCTGGATGGCAACGACGCGACGAGTGGTGAAACTGCGTCCGTCGCGGATGCGATCGACGTTGTAGAGAATCGGAACCCACGGGTCACCCGGGCGCAGGAAGTAGGCGTGGAGCGAGTGCACGTGGCGATCGGCTTCGACCGTGCGCGCGGCCGCGACGAGGGCCTGTCCGGCAACCTGCCCACCAAAGACCCTCTGGCGGTTCTCGTCGGGCGACTTGCCGCGAAAGACGTTGACTTCGATGGCTTCGAGGTTGAGAAGATCGATGAGGTCGTCGAGCGCGGATTTCATTACCCCTCATGTTGTCAGGGCAGGGGACCGCACACAACGTGGGGGACGGGTACCATCGCCCCCGTGGCATTACTACCTTTGAACCCAGACGAACTCCTTTCAACCACCCGCGCGGTGCGCAAGCGCCTCGATTTCTCGAAGCCGGTGTCCGACGACGTGGTGCGCGAGTGCGTTTCGGCCGCCATGCAGTCGCCATCGGGCAGCAACATGATGACCATGAGCTTCGTCGTCGTCCGCGACGAAGCGAAGCGCAAGGCGGTCGGCGAGGTGTACAAGACGTGTTACGGCATGTACAAGTCGATGGACGGCGTGTACATCGGCTCCATCGACAAGGGTGATGCCGCCGCGAACCAGCAGCAGAAGCGTTCCGCCGAGTCGGCCGACTTCCTCGGCGAACACATGGGCGATGCGCCCGTGCTCGTGATCGGTTGCACGCAGGGTGCGCGCCTCGACGGTGCGCCGGCGATGATGTCGGCGTCGATGCTGGGCAACATCCTCCCGGGCATGTGGTCGTTCATGTTGGCGGCGCGTGCGCGTGGCCTCGGCACCGCGTGGACCACCGTTCACCTGATGATGGAACAACAGGTCGCCGACATTCTCGGAATTCCCTTCGAGTCAGTGCAGCAGGTTTGTCTGTCACCGCTCGCCTACACCAAGGGCACCGACTTCAAACCGGCCGCACGTCCGCCGGTTGATTCGATCATCCATTGGGACGGTTGGTGATCGATCCGGAACTGCGCCGCCACGCGTTGGCGGCGCGTGGTTTCATGCCGCCCGACGAGGGCGACGCCCTCCACGACGCTGCATGTTCGCTGCGTGGCGACGTGGCGCGTGCACCGATGGTCGAGGTCGGTTCATGGTGCGGTCGGTCGACCGTCTGGTTGGGTGCGGCAGCACGCAGATTGGGAACCGTGCTGTTCGCGGTCGACCACCACAGGGGCAGCGAGGAGAACCAACCAGGTTGGGAATGGCACGACCCCACACTCGTCGATTCCGCAACGGGCCGCATCGACACACTGCCGTTCTTCCGCGCGACCATTGCTGCAGCGGGCCTCGAAGACGTCGTGGTTGGCGTGGTTGGGGAATCGCCCGTCGTCGCGTCGCGCTGGAACACGCCGCTCGGGTTTCTCTTCATCGATGGTGGGCACGGTGTCGAGCCCGCCCGCGCCGACTACACGAACTGGACTCCACACGTGATGGTCGGCGGCTTGTTGGCGATCCACGACGTCTTTCCCGATCCGGCCGACGGCGGCCGTCCACCGTACGAGGACATTTATCTTCCCGCGCTCGCGAGCGGGCGATTCGAAGAAGTGTCGGTGACGGGGAGTCTGCGGGTCCTGCGCCGCGTGCGCTGACAATCAGCGGTCGAGAAAGCCGTGTCGAAAGAGTCGTGAACCCGGCGACGCACCTGTGATCGCGTCGGCGGCGAGGATGATCGCGGCACCGGTGTACGCGGTGCGTTCGTCGGCCGGGAAAGCAATGCGGTCGGGATACACGAGGCCGGTGAGGTACGAGCCGTCGTCGCAACGATGCGGGCGCGTCCATGCGAGGAGTGCAATCGCGGTGTCGAGGTCTCCGAGGGCCGAGTGCGCGAGTGAGCATTCGGCGGTTTCGGCTGCGGTGATCCATGGTTCATCGCTGACGCATCGGATACCGAGGCCGTCCATCGCGAAGGTGTTCCACAGCGATGCGAGCCTGTCTTTGGCCTGGGCGCCTTCCATCGCGCCGGTCATCACCGGGTAGTACCAGTCCATGGCCCACCTGTCCTTCGGCTCGAACGCGGTGAGGTGGGTGCGCACGACGTGGTCGATCGCGTCGGCGGCTCGCAACAGATGGTCGGGATGGTCGTCGACGAGTGCGGCGAGCATTGCGCCACAACGCAGTGAGTGCCGGATCGACGAAGAACCGGTGAGCAGCGCGTAGTCCCACGGCGTGCCGTCGACTTCGCGGGCCCACAGCACGGTGCCGTCGGCCCGGCGGTGTGCGAGAACCCATTCGAGTGCGGCACTGACGACGGGCCACAGGTTCTTCACCGTCGAGATGTCTCCTGTGCACAGCCAGTGGTGCCACAGTCCGGCGGCGATGTAGGCACACACGTTGGTGTCGAGTTTTTCGTCTTCGATGCTGCCATCGGGAAGGTAGTAGTTGTGCCATGCACCGTCGTTGCGCTGCGTGTCGGCCAGCCATTCGTATGCCCGGCGCGCTTCGGCATGCATTCCCATGGTGTCGAGGGCCATCGCGGTTTCGACGTGGTTCCACGGGTCGCAATGGCCGCCGTCGAACCACGGAATCATCCCGTTCGGCAACTGGAGTCGTGCGATCGAACCTGCCGTTGCGCGAAGCTCATCGTTCGTCACGACACCGTCGATGGTGAGGTCGTGTTTCATCGCGTTGCACCGACCAGTGCGCCACGACGGGCGTAGACGACGTAGCTCTTGCCGAGAACGGGACTGAGGACCCGCTCGACGACCTTCATGCCACGCGGCTGTTTCACGATGTCCCACTCGAGAAAGCGTCGGTACGCAGCGACGGCGCGGTGGTCGTTGTTCGACGGCCCGACGGCACACTTCAGCCACCAGTAGGGGCTGTGCAGCGCATGCGCGTGGTGCTGGCCGACGATGTCGAAACCGGCCGTGCGCAGTTTCGCCTTCAATTCCGTGGCCGAGTAAATGCGCACGTGACCACCGGGTGACTTCGGTGCGTGGTACTCGTCGGACAGCATCCAATTGATCTTCTCGGGGAACCACGTGGGGACGGTGGCGGCAAGTACGCCACCCGGTTTCAGCACGCGGTGAAGTTCGGCCATCGCAGCGGAGTCGGCGTGAATGTGCTCGAGTACCTCGGAGGTGACGACGCGGTCGAAGGTGGCATCGGCGAAGGGAAGACGCGTGGCGTCACCGCGCAGACAGGCAACGAACCGGTCGGTTGTGATTTCGCCCGCCGCTGCCATCGCGGCGAACGTGTTGCGGGTGGTGACGACTTCGTCGTCGGCCCAGTCGAGCGCCACGACACGTGCGCCGAGTCGTGCAGCTTCGTAGGCGTGCCGGCCGAAGCCCGCACCGGCATCGAGAAACAGTTCTCCCGGTGTCAGGCCCAACTTGTCGAATCGCACGGTGAGCATCAGCGTCTCCGCGCGCGATTGTGCGGCATGTCGAGGACCTCGCGGTACTGCGCGACGGTGAGTTCGGCGCAGTGACGCCAGCTCCAGCGCTCGACGACGCGCCGACGTCCGTTCGCCCCGACGCGGGCGCGTAGCTCGGCGTCGTCGAGGCCGCGGCGCAGCGCGGCCACGAGAGAGTCGACATCGCCTGCCGTGCACTGCAGCACCGTTTCACCGTCGGTTCCCGTGACCTCGGGAAGTGCGCCGCCGTCGGTTGCGACGAGGCAGATGCCGGTACACATCGCTTCGATGGCGGGCAGGCTGAAACCCTCGTAGAGGCTGGGGACGACCGCGAGTTCGGCCTGCGCGTACAACTCGACGATGCGCTCGTCGGGAACACCGGACACGAAGTCGATCACGTCGCGGAGGCCGAGTGAATCGATGAGGTCGGCGCTCTTGCCCGGCTTCGGCTTGCCGATGATGGTCAGGCGCACGTCGCGTTCCGTGCGTAGCTTCGCCATCGCTTCGAGCAGGTAGGAGAGACCCTTCAGCGCGACGTCGGCCGACGCGGTGGTGATGAGTCGTCCCGGCTGACGGGTGACACCTTCGATCGGCTTGAAGAGGTCGGGGTCGACGCCGACGGGAACGAGACGCATGCGGTCGAGCGACACACCCATGTCGTTGTGGATGTCCTTGATCGAGTTCTCGCTCACCACGACGATGCGCGGCATCTTCGAGGCAACCTTGCCCTGCATCTTCACGAACGAATACCAGCGGCTGATACCGAAACGCTTGTAGGGGCTCTTCGTATGGCTGAGTTCGAGCGCGCGGTCGCGCGTGATCGGATGGTGAAGGGTGACGATGGTCGGGATCATCTTCTCGATCTTCAGGATGTCGTCACCGAGACATTGGTTGTCGTGCACGATGTCGAAGTCGCCGATTCGCGACTTCAACGCACGCCGTGCGCGGATGCTGAATGCCTTCGGTTCGCCGAACGTGCCCTTCAGGAACTGGGCGGCCTCGACGACGTTCGGCCAGTTCTTCAGTTCCCAGTAGGCGGGGAACCGGCCGGGGTACTGGTCGTTGAAGATGTCGAGGCTGGGGAGTTGGTGCATCGGCACACGGGGGTCGAGCACGGGGTAGGGCTGGCCGCCGTACACCTCGACGTGGTGGCCGAGGTCGACGAGTGCCTTCGTGAGATGGCGGGTGTACACGCCCTGGCCACCGACGTGCGGCTTGCCCCGGTAGGTGAGGTACGCAATGCGCAACGGCCCGTTCGGGTCTGCCCCCACAGTCATGGGACTGGAGGCTACCGCCGAGTAGGTTCGCCGCCCCGTCGACGCGAGCGGTACGACACCAGCGCAAAAGCGCCGAGAAGGGCGACGATCACGGGAGCGTCACCGAGGCGCGAGTACCAGGTGCGGCCGGTGCGCAGCGGTACGTCGGAAACGATGAGGGCTGCCTCGCCGATGCGCGTACGCGAGACGATCTCGCCACCACTGCTGATGAAGCCCGAGAACCCGGTCGGTGCAGCCTGCACGACGTGCCGTCCGGATTCGATTGCGCGCAGTCGCGACGATGCGAGTTGCTGCGTCTGGAGGATTGTCCCTCGGTACGACGAACCGTTCGTCGGGTTGATGACGATCGACGCACCTTCCTCGACGCCCTCGTTCACGCGACCCGCGAAGAAGACCTCCCATGAGATCGCGGTGGCGACGCGCAACGTCGCGACGTCGTCGCCGCTGATGGTCGGACCGCCGAGCGGTACCTCGAGTAAGGCCTTCGTCGAGCCCGACACGGCATCAGTCGGGACCTGGTCGACCGGTGCGCCGATTGCGCGCAACACGCCACGCATCGGGATGTACTCACCGAAGGGAACCCGTCGCACCTTGTCGTAGCCGTCGCCGAGTGATCCGTCCGCGCGCACCACGACCTGCCTGTTCGTGAAACGTCCCGGTCCTGCATCCTCCGTCACGCCCACGAGCACCGGAACTCCGAGGCGTTTCGCCTCACTGGCGATTTCCGTGAACTCGGTCGACGCCGAGAAATTCGCGACATCGATGACGTTCTCTGGCCACACGACGACGTCGACCTTGTCGGCAACTTTGATGCGACGCATCACCTCGAGATGGCGCATGTGCACCACGCGCGGGTCGGTGTTGATTGCGCGCGTGCCCTGGGGCCCGCCACCTTGCACGACGGCCACGCGCACTTCGGGACTGCCGTCGACGGCACTGCCAGTCGGTGCGATGGCAACCACGACCACGGCGGCGAGAACCATCGGGACGACCCCGCGCTTTCGGGCACGCAGCAAGGTTGCGGCCTGCCACACGAACCATGTCACGCCGATCACGCCGACGACTCTGG
>DAINNS010000010.1:0-884 GCA_036735765.1 Ilumatobacteraceae bacterium
GTTCGATCAGGTCTTGCGTACGAGCGGACGACCGTACGTCGAGGTCTCGAGTTCCTTGGCTTGGGTCTGTCCGCGCTTTTGCCACCACACGGCGAGATACATGAAGAGGCCGATGTAGAAAGCGTGGATCACGACGACGATGATGTCGCGCAACGCCTCGTAGGAAATCTCGAACGGAAAACTGCCACCACTCGACTGCGCCTTCAGGATTCCGCCCGGGCCCAGAAGGGGCTTGTCCTTGCGCCATCCGAGGTTCTTGTCGGCGTGGTCGATCCACTGGTGGGGCACGACGCCGAAGGCGAGGAAGAGCACCGCGAAGATGAAGGTTGCACCGATCATCGCTTCGCCCCACGACACGGGAATGCCCGGTTTGCGGCGCTTGCCGTAGGGAATCACGACGAGAGCAAGGACGGTGGTCAGGAGGAATGAGAAGATGAACGCCTGGTTCACTCCCGGCCACTTGAGAACGTCGATTGCCAGCATTTCGCCGAAGATCCTTTCCGGGCCCTCTACCGAGGGGACAGGGAAGCCCTGAAACTTCCTGACGAACACTAGTCAGCACCCGACGGTCGGCCCCTATTTCGGTGACATTCTCTTTTGCACGTGCGTCGTGAAAGACGCACGTTTGATTCCCTCTCACGCCACGCGAAGGATTAGGCTGACGCACCGTGACCGAAATCCCCGAGCACCTCCTCAAGCGTTCCCGCGATCGGCGCGCTGGCGGCTCCGGAGATGCGGCCCCTGCGGCTTCGGGCGCCTCGACCCCCGCGGTCCCGGCTGCATCCGCCCCCGCCAAGGCCGCGCCGCCGCTCACCTACGAGAGCGTGGTCCGCGTGACGCTCCCCGTGGTCGCCACGTCCTCGGCCATCTACGCCCTCCAGAAC
>DAINNS010000010.1:894-16448 GCA_036735765.1 Ilumatobacteraceae bacterium
GCTGCACCCGCCCCCGCCAAGGCCGCATCGAAGCCCGAACCCGCCCCCAAGGTCGCCAAGCCCGACTCCCCTGTGGTCGCTGCCGCCAAAGCCCGGCGCAAGATTCCGTTCTGGGCCATGGCCACCCTCAGCCTGCTGCCGGTCTGGGGTTTTTTGTACGTTTTGGCTATTAAGCCCGCCGAAGAGACCGTCGAAGGCCCAATTGCCAAGGGAATCGAGGTCTGGGGCGGCTGCGCGGGCTGCCACGGTGCCGCTGGCCAGGGTGGCGCGGGCCGAGTCCTCTATCAGGGCGAGGCCTTGAAGACCTTCCCCCACATCGAGGACATGTTGAACTTCGTCTACACCGGCAGCCAGGCCTACGCCGCTGCGGGAATCAAGGTGTACGGAGACCCCGACCGTGAGGGCGGCGCACATGCACCTCTCTCTTACAACGGCAACCCGATGCCCCAGCAGGGCGAGAAGTACGGCGGTGGCCTCACCGAGTACGAGATCCTTGGTGTCGTTTGTCACATCCGTTACGACCTCGCCGGCGCAGACCCGAAGGACGAGAAGTGGGCTGCGGAGTACGAACACTGGTGCTCGCCTGAGTCCGAGATCTTCTCCGCACTCCAAGGTGGATCAACGTCGTTCGCAACCCTCACCGAGGACTTCAAGGCGTTGATGCCCCCGCCGAACGCGGTGGGCGTCGACCCACGCGAAACCACGGCAGCGAAGTAAGTCACCGCCCGCATGGCGGGCACGGTGGCGCATCGATCGCGGGTCGCCTCTACCCTCGACGACATGGCCGCGTCGAGTGAAATTTCCACAGAAGTCCTCGTCGTTGGCGGCGGACCCGCCGGAGCGGCCGCCGGCTATTGGCTCTCGCAGTTGGGACACGACTGCATCGTCCTCGAAAAAAAGTCGTACCCGCGGGAAAAAACATGCGGTGACGGTCTCACTCCGCGTGCGGTGAAGCAGCTGGGCGACATGGGTCTCGCCGATGAACTCGCCAAGTTCCACCGCTACGAAGGCCTGCGTGCGACCGCACACGGCAAGGCTCTCGAGCTTCAGTGGCCGACGCATCCCACTTACCCACAGCACGGCTACGTCGTGCGCCGTCGTGACCTCGACATGATGGTTGCGCACAACGCAGCAAAGAGCGGCGCAACGCTGCTCGAAGGTCACGAAGCCCTCGAGCCGATCATGGACCGTGGTTGTGTGCGCGGCGTGGTCGCAAAGAAGAAGGGCGACGACTCGACGATCGATGTGAAGGCCGAATACGTCATCGTCGCCGACGGTGCGAACAGCCGCATTGGTCGGGCACTCGGCACCTACCGCACGCGTGAGTGGCCCTACGGAACCGCGATTCGCACGTACTGGGAATCCCCGTTGCATGCCGATCCGTGGATCGAGTCGGCGCTCGACGTGAAAGACCGCAACGGCAATTCGATGCCCGGTTACGGCTGGATATTCCCGGTCGGTGACGGCACGGTCAACATCGGCGTCGGTCTCTTGTCCACGTTCCGTGACTTCAAGGACGTGAACACTTCGCATCTCCTCGATGCGTACGCACACCAGGTCGCCGACTCGTGGAAGATCGATCCCGAAGCACCAACCCAGAAAGCCACTGCGGGACGCATCCCGATGGGCGGGTCCGTCGGTCCGAAAGTCGGTGCGAGCCACCTCGTCATCGGCGACGCGGCTGGCAGCGTGAACCCGTTCAACGGTGAAGGCATCGACTACGCGTACGAAACCGCACGCATGGCCGCAGAGGTCCTGCACGAGGCTCTTCTCACCGGCAATGCGTCGGTGCTGCAGCAGTATCCCGCGCTGCTCGACGCCGAGTACGGCCAGTACTTCAAGGTCGCGCGACTCTTCGCGCGTGTCATCGGTCGACCCGCGTTGATGCGCGAGCTCTCGCGAGTCGGCATGCAGAGTCGCTCACTCATGGAGTGGGTGCTGCGCATCATGGCGAACCTGTTGAGGCCGGATGAAACGGGTCCGGCGGAGGCTGCCTACAAGGCGGCCTCGAGAATCGTTCGTCTGTTCCCGAACGCCTGATCAGTCGGCCGTGCAACGCACGGTGTCGATGGCATCGGTCGACAAGTCGAGCGACACCTCCATGTCGGGACCGAACCGCTCGATGAACTCGCGAAGGTTCGCTGTCGCGGTTTCGCATTCCCGCTTCGTCGGCGTCGCGAGGGGCACCACCCAACCGTTTTCCAGAACCGCGTGGTCGCCTTCGTTCAACATGTCGACGACGGGTGGCAAAGGCAGGCGTGACAGCGGCTCGTCGCCCGACGCCGGCGTGAGCGCGAACCAGATCGGAGCATCACCCAACATCTCGGCCAGCAGCACGCACGCGTTGGGCGTCGAGAAATCGGTGCAGAGAATCTCGCCGAGCGTCGCCTCGGCAACGTAGAGCGTGCGCCCGTCATCGAGTGCAAGCCGCGCGGTACCCGTCGTCAGACCGTCCTTCACGGCCCAGTTCGGATCGGCCTGCACCGTGACAACCGACGCCGTGTAAGAAACGAAGTGCGTTCGTTCGGATGGCGCGGCATCGCCGGCTGCGCGCACGGCGATCAACCACCAGGAAAGAGCCGCGATCAGCGGCACGCCGATCGCGAGCGCGAAACGCCACGTCAACACCTGACGCACCGTCTACACCCCGAGTCGGCCGGCGGCGCGGTGCACGCGTTCGGCCAGATCGACGAGAACCGCATCGTCGTGGCCGAGGCCCACGAACAATGCTTCGTAGGCACCCGGAGCGAGTGCAACACCCTCGGCCAACATCGCGTGGAACATCTTCGCGTACAGCGCCTCGTCGGTTTTCTTCGCATCTTCGAAGTTGACGGGTAACGCGCCACGTGCGGCTTCACCCATGAACATGCCGACGAGTGTCCCGACCACGGGGAACTGCGCCGTGACGCCCGCGGCAGCACAAGCGTCGCGCAACATCGATGCGAGTCGGCGAGCTCGTGCGGCGAGTTCCATGTACACGTCGTCGGTCAGTTCGTTGAGAGCCGCGAGACCCGCCGCCGTCGCCATCGGATTGCCCGCGAGCGTGCCCGCATGGAACACCTTGCCGAGAGGTGACAGTGTCGCCATGAGATCGCGCCGACCGCCGACGGCACCGATCGGCAGGCCGCCACCGATCACCTTCCCGAAACAGGTGAGATCGGGGCGCACGTCGAATTTCTCTTGGGCGCCACCCGCGCCGAGACGGAAGCCCGTGATCACTTCGTCGAAGACGAGCAGTGCGCCGACGCGGTCGCATTCGCGGCGCAGGCCCTCCAAGAAACCGGGGGCCGGTGCAACGACACCCATGTTCGCTGCCACCGGTTCGACGATGACCGCCGCAACGCGGTCGTCGAGCGTCGGAACGACGTTGTACGGAGCGACGATCGTGTTCGCGACCGCTTCGTCGGGTACACCCGCCGTTCCGGGAAGACCGAGCGTGGCGACACCGCTGCCCCCTGCCGCGAGCAAGGCATCGGTGGCGCCATGAAAATTACCGTTGAAGATGACGACGCGCTTGCGCCCGGTCGCGCCGCGCGCGAGACGAACGGCGGTGCTCGTCGCCTCGGTGCCGCTGTTCATGAGACGCACCTGTTCGCAACTTGCGACGCGCGACGAGATCGCCTCGGCGAGTTTCATCTCGCGGGGTGTCGGAGCTCCGTACGAGGTTCCGTCCGGCGCTGCGGCTCGCAGCGCCGCGGTGACGGAGGGATGCGCATGACCGAGAATGACCGCGCCGTAACTCTGCACGAGGTCGACGTATCGGTTCCCTTCGACGTCCCACACGTGTGCACCCTCTGCACGCGCGACGATGTACGGGCTGCCACCAACGGCCTTGAAGGCACGGATCGAACTGTTCACCCCGCCCGGAATCGCACGCGCCGAACGCTCGTACAGCGCCGCGTTCGACCGCACACCCGCACCCGTGCACAGCGTCGGTACGCACCCCGCGGCGGCACATGAATTCTCGTCGCAGTACGGGATCGGCGTGGCCGCCATGATGGGTCTCCTTCTCCGTGTCCGGAGGTCGTGCGCTATTGGGCCGTTTCGGCGAACCAGTGGGCGAGGTAGGTGAGAATGAAGTCGGCGCCGGCGCGCTTGATCGCGGTGAGGTGCTCGAGTGCCACGGTGTCGTGGTCGATCCAGCCGTTCGCCGCTGCGGCTTTCAGCATCGAGTACTCGCCGCTCACGTGGTACGCGGCGAGCGGCAGATCCGTCATCGCGCGAACGGCAGCAATCACGTCGAGGTACGCCACCGCGGGCTTCACCATCACGATGTCAGCACCCTGTTCGATGTCCGCGGCGACCTCGATCAACGCCTCGCGCGCGTTGCGCCAGTCCTGTTGGTAACCCTTGCGATTTCCCCCGCCGGCAATCTGAACGTCGACCGCGTCTCGGAACGGGCCGTACAACGCCGAGGCGTACTTTGCCGAGTAGCCCATGATTGCGATGTCACCGAAACCACCGCCGTCGAGGCCGGCACGAATTGCCGCAACCTGTCCGTCCATCATTCCGCTCGGCGCAACGACGTGAGCGCCAGCGGTCGCCTGTGCCAGAGCGGCCTTCACGTACACCTCGAGGGTCGCATCGTTGTCGACGTGACCCTTGTCGTCGACGATGCCACAGTGGCCGTGCGATGTGTACTCATCGACGCACAGGTCGGCCATCAAGACGATGCGGTCGTCGAATCGTTCGCGCAAGCGGCGCAACGCCACCTGCACGATGCCGTTCGGGTCGAACGCGCCCGAACCGATGGGGTCTTTCGCGAGCGGCACACCGAAGAGAACGACGCCCCGCACACCGAGATCGATCAACTCCGCGATCTCTGTTTCAAGTGACGCGAGAGAATGTTGGACGACGCCCGGCAACGAGGCGATGGGCTGCGGTTGGTCGACTCCCTCACGCACGAACAGCGGGGCGACGACGTCATTGACGCTGAGTCGCGTTTCGGCGACGAGCTCGCGCATCGCTGCGGAAGATCGCAGGCGGCGAGGGCGAGAGACGGGAAACACGCCCCAATGCTACGGGCTGAGCGTCGAAGCCAGTACCGCGGCGATGCCCGCAACCGAAGGTTCGTCGGCCATCGCATCGACACGAAGACCGACACCCTCGGCGACCGCTTTCGTGACCGGTCCGATGACCACGACTGCTCCGCCGAATTCGGCACCCACGAGACGCGACCAGTTCTCGGCGGCGCTCCCGGATGCGAAGACAACCGCATCCGCGGACCGAACGCGTTCGATGTCGTCGGCCGACGGCGATGTGTGAACGGTTCGGTAGACGTTGCAACGGGTGACCAGCCAACCCTTGGCCTCGAGACCTTCGACGAGTGTGGCATCGGCTCGTTCGCCCTGCACGACGACGACACGTCCGTGGCCCGCGGGAAATTCATCGACGAGCGAAGCAGCATTTGCGCGGCCCGACACGAGGTCGACGTCGTGTCCGATTGCTTCCGCCGTGGACGCACCGATCGCAGCAATAGGTGGCAGCGGAGAACCAGCCTCGTGCAAGGCGGCGACGACGCGCGCACCGTTCGGCGACGAGACAACCAGCCAATCGATGCGGTCGACGTCGTTCAGTTCGTCTCGCAGGATGTCGATGCCACTGTGTTCCTCGACGATGTCGATGAGCGGCAGTCGCACGACGTCAGCACCGAGCGAAGCGAGTGCTTCGGCCAGTTCGTCCTGTTGATGTCGCGGGCGAGTGACAACGACGCGTCTCCCCGCGAGTTCGCCTCTTGGCGTGTCGGTCTCCATCGTCATCGACCGGCGAGTTCACGTCGCGAGACGCGCGCCAACTCGGCGGCCACGAGTTGCGCCGTGTCGGGGTCGGCCACATCGGCCTGCATCACCACGGAACGAGCCTTCGGTGTGTCAGCCTCGGCGAGGAACGTGGTGATCGTTCCGGTTGCATCGACGTGGGCCCCGACGGGCAGGGAACATCCACTTCCGAGAACTGCGAGGAACGCACGCTCGGTCTCGACGGCAAGCCGAGTTGCCGCATCGTCGATCGCCGACAATGCGGCGCGCACGGCGGAATCCCCGAATCGATGTTCGACCGCGACGCACCCTTGGCCGACCATGGGAACGAATACCGTCGGGTCGAGCGTCTCGCTGATGCGGTCGGTGAGACCGAGGATCTCGAGAGCCGCGACGGCCATCACGATCGCGCCACCCTCGGGTATCCGTTCGAGGCGGGTCCCGATGTTGCCACGCAGTTCGACGAATTCGAGGTCGGGACGCACCGCGCGCAATTGCGAACGGCGCCTGGCAGAGCCGGTTGCCACCTTTGCGCCATCGACGAGATCGGCGAGTCGCGCCCCAACGAGGGCGTCGCGCGGATCACGACGCGCACACCATGCCCCGATGACGAGGCCGGGATCACCCTCTGTTGGGAGGTCCTTCGCCGAGTGCACGGCGATGTCCGCGCGACCGTCGAGCACGGCGCGCTGCACCTCTTTCACGAAGATTCCCTGTCCGGCCATCTGATGCAACGGCACATCGGCCCGCACGTCACCCGTGCTCTCGACGAAGACGAGTTCACAGGGCCGCGAGGTGGCCGCGGTGATCGCATCGGCGACGGCCTGCGCCTGCGTGCGCGCCTGGGGACTCGGTCGTGTTGCGACGCGGATCGTGCCGGTGTCGCCCTGTGATGCGGTCATCTTCGTCAGTGCAGATCGAAGAGATCGCGCAGCGCATCGGCGAGGCGTTCACCTTGCGGGGTGCCCGCACTCTCTTTCAAACGCACCGACGGCTCGTGCAGCAATTTTGCCGTGATGCCGCGCGTCAGTGCCTCGACTGCCTCGGCCTGTTCCGGGGACAGTTCCGCGAGTCGCTTCGCGTACCTTTCGACCTCGGCGATGCGCACTTCTTCGGCCGTGGCATGCATCGCGGCGATGAGGGGCGCTGCCTGGCGGGCGGTGGAGTCGAGGCCGTAGCGCTCGACCTCTTCGGTGACGATGTCGGAGACCTTCGATGCTTCGCCCTCGCGGTTCTCGACCCCGGACTTCACCCAGTCGCGCAGGTCGTCGAGGTTGCGCAGTTCGACGCCGGCAATCGCTCCGACGGATTCTTCGACGTCACGGGGCACCGCGATGTCGACGATGAACAACGTGCGACCGGATCGTCCCGACATGATCGGCCCGACGAGATCGCGATCGAGAACGAACGAGCCCGAACCGATGCACGTGACGACGACATCAGTGTCGAGGAGCGCTTCGCGCAACTCGGACATCGGCCGCATCGACGCACCGAGGCGTTCGGCAAGGTCACGTCCACGAGATTCGGTTCGATTGATGACCGTGACTTCGGTCGTCGAATTCATCGCGAGCGCAACGGCGACACCTTCGCCCATCGTGCCTGCACCGACGATCAGTACTTTCCTGTAGGCGAGTGTGCCGAGAAGTTCGCGGGCCATTTCGACGGCGGCAAACGAGATGGACGTCGTCGAACGCGAAATACCGGTCTCGCTGCGCGCCCGCTTGCCGGTTTCGAGCGCATGACGGAACAAGAGGTTGAGCGTCGTGCGGGCGGCGCCCGCGGACTGGGCGAGCGACCACGCATCGCGGACCTGGCCGAGGATCTCGTTCTCGCCGATCACGGCCGAGTCGAGGCCACATGCAACTTCGAAGAGGTGGCGAACGGCGGCATCGTCATGCTGGCTGTAGAGGTGCTGGTGCAGTTCGTCGCTGTGCAGGCCACCCAGTTCGCAGAAGAACTCGGCGATGTCGTCGTAGGCGGCGTGGAACTTCTCGGTGACGGCGTACACCTCGGTGCGGTTGCAGGTGGACAACACCACGGCCTCGCGGATGTTGTCCTTCGAGGAGAGGGCGTGAAGCGCCTTCGGCATCGCGTCGGCACCAACTGCGACACGCTCGAGTACCCGCAGGGGGCTCGTGCGGTGGTTCACACCGATGACCACTACCGACATAGCAACCCCACGCTATGCGCTGACGACCCGCGCAGGGCCACCGGCGGCCTCACGGGCCACCGCGTTTGCGGCCCGTCGCTGCTCGTAATAGCTGAGAATCTGCAATTCTCCGGCCAAATCGACCCGCCGGACCGACACCCCGCGGGGCACGGAGATCACGACCGGCGCGAAGTTGAGAATCGACCCGACCCCGGCGCGCACGAGCCGGTTCGCGGCCTCTTGGGCGGCCTCACCGGGGGTGGCGAGGACACCGATGCTCACGTTCTTTGATTGCACGACCTGCGAGAGATCATCGAGGTGACGCACGCGCGCACCGCCAACGACACCACCGACCTTCGACGAATCCGTGTCGAAGACGCCCGCGATGGAAAAGCCGCGCTCGGTGAACCCGCCGTAGTTGGCGAGGGCCTGGCCGAGGTTGCCCGCGCCGACGATGACGATCGGCCAGTCGTGGTTCAGCCCGAGTTCTCGTTGGATCTGGTACGTGAGGAAGTTGACGTCGTACCCGACACCTCGTGTGCCGTAACTGCCGAGGTACGAGAGGTCCTTGCGCACCTTCGCGGCATTCATGCCGGCGAGTTCCGCCAACTGTTCGCTCGAGACCTGGACGATCGAGTCGTTCGACAGTTCGCCGAGGATGCGCAGATAGAGAGGCAGTCGCGAAAGCGCAGCTTCGGGAATGCGACGGCGGGGGGAGTCCGACACGTGGGACACGTTATGCCTTTCGCCCCCCAACCAGAAAGTCCTCGTCGGGTTTCGACCTATAACCTGCGACACATGACCCAGGGCGACGCCGTTGCCACCGCGCTCGCGGCGAGCGCGTGTCTCGTGGCGAGTGCCTTTTGTCTCCTCACCATCGACCGATGGTTCCGACGTCGCAGTCCCCACGATCTCGCGTGGTCGGTCGCCATGGCGCTCTTCGTCCTCGGGGCGGGCGCACTGTGGTGGGCCGAAAGCCGGGGGTGGAGCCCCGTCACGTTCCGGGTCTTTTTCCTCGCAGGTGCAGTTCTCAACGTCGCATGGTTGGCGCTCGGCACCGTCTACCTGTTGTTCGGCCGGCGCATCGGCGACGCGACAAGGACGATCCTGCTCCTGCTGTCGGGCTACGCCACGGGCGTCGTCGTCATGGCTCCGATGAAGGCGCCGGTCGACCCGGACTCCTTCCCCACGGCCAAAGAACTGTTCGGCGCCACGCCGCGCATCCTCGCCGCCGTCGGGTCGGGAGTCCCGGCGATGGTGATCATCGTCGGTGCACTCTGGTCGGCGCTGCGCGTCGCGCGTGGTCGCGTCCCGGCCGCCACCACATCGGCCCGTCGCGCAGCAACGAGCCCGCGCATGCTCGCGCTGGGCAACGTTCTGATCGCGGTCGGCGCGATCATCCTCTCCGCCAGCGGTACCCTCGCCGGCCGTCTCGGCAAGGACAAGGCCTTCGCGGTCACCCTTGCCGTCGGTGTGGTCGTCTTGTTCGCGGGTTTCATGGTCGCATCGAATGCGGTCGGCACCCGACCCCGCATCAGCGCAACGCTCGCCGCAGCACTTTCCCCGTCACATTGAGCGGCAATTCGTCGACGAACTGCACCTTCGTCGGGCACTTGTAACGCGACAGCTTCTTGCGTGAATGTTCGATGATCGACTCTTCGTCGAGATGGACGCCCGGTGCAGCCACGACGAAAACCTTCACTGCTTCACCCGTGTGCGGATGTGCGACACCCACCACGGCACAGGCCCTGACACCGGGATGTTCGGCAACGACCGCTTCGACCTCGGCCGGATACACGTTGAAACCCGAAACAATGACGAGGTCTTTTGCGCGATCGACGATGAAGAGATTTCCGTCGTCGTCGGCAACGGCGATGTCGCCGGTTCGCAGCCATCCTTCGGGTGTGAGAACCCGGTCGGTCGCATCGGCGTCGTTCCAGTAGCCGCGGAACACGTTCGGACCCTTCACCCAGATCTCACCCTCGTCACCCGGAAGTGCGTCGTCACCCGACTCATCGACGAGCCGAATCGTGACGCCGCCGACAGGGACACCGATCGAGCCACGTGGCGACCGAACCTCACCGTCGACGACACGTGCCGTGGTCACGACCGGTGACGCTTCCGTCAGTCCGTAACCTTCGGCGAGCACGATGCCGCACTTCGACTCGAGTGACGCTGCCACATCCTCGGGCATCTTCGCCGCGCCCGTGACGGCAAGTCGAACAGATGCCATCGCGGAGCGATCGACTCCGGGCATCTGCGCGAACGCGGACCACATCGCCGGCGCGCCCGCCATGACGGTGACGCGCCTCTCGACGATCGTCTCGAGGGCACTCGCGGGATCGAACCGTTCGACGAGCACGATCGTGCCTCCCGTCGCCATGACGCATCCGAACATCACGTTCAGGCCGAAGATGTGGAACATCGGCAGAACGCCGAATGACAGGTCTTCGGCATACATCGGCGTCGCCTCGACCGTGCTGCGGAGATTCGACAGCAGGTTGCCGTGCGACAGCATCGCCGCACGTGGCGCCCCGGCGGTCCCGCTGGTGAAGATCAGCACCGCCAGGTCATCGGGATGGACATGCGCCTCGGGTGCTTCGGTTCCGGTTCGCACCATCTCGTCGACCATGTCAGCGGTGACGACGTGTTCTACGGTCGGCACCGCGGTCGCGGTGATTCGTGCCCACGACGGCGCCGCGGACGGCCCGACGACGACGGCCTTTGCACCGACCTCGTTGATCTCGCGTTCGAGTTCGGTCGGCGTGGCCGTGGCATTCAATGGAACGGCGACGGCACCCATTCCGACGACGGCGAGATACGCCACGACGAAGTGCCGTCCGTTTGCCGCCATGATCGCGACACGATCACCCCGAGTGACACCGATTCCCTGCAACGAGCCACGGAAGCGTCGCACCTGACCCAGCAGTTCGCCGTAGGTCGTCGCCCGCCCACGACTGATGATCGCCACCTTGTCGGCAGGATGGCCGACGATCACACCCGCCAGATTGTCGGGAACGGTCTCACTTGTCGGCATTCTTCCCCCACGACTCGTCGGAGCATCACACGGCTCGTCAGAGCATCAACAACTGAACGATGCCTGCCACCAAGATGACACCGATCAGTAGTGCGATCGTCAGGGTGGTGGCCGGCCTCACGGTTCCAACCTACTGGCGCGGGGCATCGGGGACGATTCGTCCGAGCGAAACCCGCGTCGTTGCGCCCGTTTCTCCCGATTGAGCCGCGCGCAGCACCACCTGGTCACCGCTTGCGAGACCCACGTCGCGGGCAGCAGAGTCCTGACGCTTCGACAACGCCAACATTCCGTACGAGTCGATGACGAGCCCGAGTGCACCCTCGGGAATGTCGTCGAATGCGCGGACCAGTGGTGCACTGCGATCCGTTCCATCGACGACGACGGTGAGCCGCTGCGACGCACCGGCCAACTCCATGACATCGTCGGGCCCCACGTTCAACTGACAGTTGCCGTACACATCGACCCAGGTGACTTCGGCGAGAATTTCGGCTTCTCCGATTTGGGGAAGTCCGACGAGGCCCGGCATGAGGATGTCGGGGTCGACCAACTCGCCGAGTTCATCGAACGCCACACCATTGCAGAGGTGCGCCGCAACGGGCGCAAAGATGTCGCGGCCCGCGAAAGTGGCACCGGGTGCGGGGATGTGGAGGTCGGTGTTCGAGAGAACGACCGCGCGCTCGACACCACCCACCATCGCTGCGGCCGGAACGAGAAGCCCGTTGTCGGGCCCGACGAGAATGCCCTCGCCACCGGCGACCTCGAGTGCGATCATGCGACGCTTCGTTGCGACACCCGGGTCGACCACCGCCACCACGACGCCGCGCGGAACGTACTGAATCGCTCGCGCCAACATGAGCGAACCTGCGCGCACGTCGTACGCGCGCACGTTGTGACCGATGTCGGTGATGCGCACGTGCGGAGCAATGTCGGCGATGACCGATTTCATGACACCGACGAATTCATCGTCGAGGCCGTAGTCGGTGAGCAGTGCAACATGGTCGAAGGACGAATGGGTGCTCACGCATCAAGTGTGTCGCATGAGCATCGAAAAAGAACGAAGGGGCCGGTGTCAACCCCCCGATGACACCGACCCCTCGGCGCGGCCCTTTCGGGCGCGACTCCCGATCGGCGAACCGATCGGTGATCAGACCCAAACCATAGGACTTCATCAGGGGGTGAGAAAAGCGTCACGGCGCTTTTTCACAAAAAAGTTTCGGACTCGTGCAAAGTTGCACAATCGGCTGAGGCGACGAGTTTTTACTGCTTAATGCGTGGTGACCAAGACCGACTCACGCACCAAGTTCGACACTGCGTGCGGTGGCCGCGCGCACTGCGGCAATCACCGCCTCGCGGCCACCCGCCGCTGCCAGTGCGGCAAGACCTGCAGCCGTCGTGCCGTTGGGCGAGGTCACGTTTTCGCGCAAGCGGGTCGGCGACTCCGAACTCTGCGCAAGGAGTGTCCCCGCACCGAGGAACAGCTGGCGCACGAGCGCCTCGGCGGTGTCGGCGGGAAGGCCCTCGGCGACACCGGCGGCGATCAATGCTTCTGCCACATAGAAGAGGTACGCCGGGCCCGAACCCGTGAGTCCCGTCACCGCATCGAGTAGTGGCTCCTCGACCCGCACGGCAAGACCGACGCTACCGAGAACGGCCGCCGCGAATTCCTCGGCCTGGGCACCGCACCCCTCGCCGAGCGCGAAGCCCGCAGCACCCTCGCCCACCAGCGCCGGGGTGTTCGGCATCGCACGGATGACGGCGACGCCGGGACCGGCGGCAGACGGCAGTGTGGCCAACGGGACGCCCGCCGCGATCGACAACACGGTGGTGGCACCGCAGCCAACCGCAGCCCGCGTGGCGCCGGCAGCATCAGCGGGCTTCACGGCGATGACCGCATTCGTGCATGCGGCAACTTCGCCGATGATGTTCGAACCCGGGAACTGGTGACGAAGTGCGTCGCGCTTGCCCGCATCGACTTCGATGATCGTGAGGTCGGCAGCCGGCAGGCCACCGGCAACGAGTCCACGTGCCAGCGCGCCACCCATGTTTCCGCCACCGATGATCGCGATTCCACCGTTGATCATGAGCGCAGGCTAGTTGCGATCGCGCGACTACGTGGCGAAACGGCTGGCGAAGCCGATCCGAATGAGAACGGGGAAATGCCGTTCGACCGTGGCGTAGAGCGTTCCGAGCACACGGTCGAGTTCCGGTTCGGTGACTCCCGACAGCAACAGTTCACCGCGCAGGAACAACGCGTCCTCGATACCGATCGCGAATGCGGCACCGACGATCTTGTTGCTGCGACGCAGGGCCTGCTCGTACACCTCGGCTGCGTTCTCTTCGGGTGCCGGCATCACGTAGGTCTCGTATTGCAACGTGCGCTGACCGAGTGAGAGCCACACCGTGGTGAACTCTTTCTCCTCGCCTTTCATGCGCACGAACCAATGCATGTCGTCGTCGGGATCGCGGCCGACGGCGAGACAGAGCGGGTTGTTCTCCTTGTAGGTACCCAACCACTCATCGATCTGACGCGCGAGAATGCCCCGGTCGGCATCGGCCCAGATTTCGCTCATGTTCGCCTACCGACAGACAACACGGTCACGTGACGTCACGTCTGCATACACGCGGCGCAGTCGCGCGGCGGCGAAGTTCCACGTGTAGCGACGTGCCTTTTCGGCGGCACGGGCACCCATCACCGCCGCCTCGATCGGGTTGGCGAGGATGCGATCGACGTGCTGCGCAAAGACATCCGGGCTGCGGTCGGCAACGAGATGGCCGGTCACACCATCGTCGACGATCGTGATGAGGCCGCCGACACCGCTGGCGACGACGGGCACGCCGCAGGCCGCAGCCTCGAGGGCGACGAGGCCGAAACTCTCGCTACGCGACGGGACAATGACCACGTCTGCAGCCCTGTAGTACGTCGAGAGAATGTGGTGCGCCTGCGGCTCGACGAAGTCGACGCGGTCAGCCAGGCCATGTGCCTCGATGAGCGACCTGATGCGCTGGAATTCAGACTCACCTTCGTTGCCGCTCGCACCGCCCACGACCAGGAGACGCGCGCGACGGTCGGCCAAGCGAGCCAACGTTTCGACGGCGACGTCGAGGCCCTTCAGCGGCTGAATGCGACCGACGAACAGCATCACCGGCGCGTCGTTCGCAAGACGCAGGGCGTGGCGCGCACCACGCCGCTCGCCAGGTGCGAAGAAGGCGTGTTCGACACCGGGTGCGACGATTTCGATCGACCCCGCTGGCGCCCCGTAGAGCGACCTGAACTGACGTTCCTCTTCCGTGCACGACACGCAGATCGCATCGGTACAGCCAATGATCGACGACTCGGCGTTCTCGCGCGAGATGGGCTCGGGGTCACCACCCTGGGCCTTCACGCGGGCGAAGGTGTGGAAGGTCATGACGAGGGGCAGGTCGAGTTCGTGCTTCAGCCTGTGTCCCGCGATGCCCGACAACCAGTAGTTGCCATGCAGAACATCGGTTCCGCCCGAGGCGGCAATGTGGTCGCGCACACCATCCGCGAACGAATCGACCACGGACACCAGGTCGTTCTTCGGCAGGTCGTAGTCACCCGCCTCGATGTGCACGACCCTGTGATTCGGTTCGACCCCGACAACCTGCGGCAGCCCGGGCCGCCACGCACGGGTGTACGTGGTGCAGTCGAGACCCGCGTGGGCGAGTGCCGAGACGAGCTCACGAACGTAAACGTTCATCCCGCCACCGTCACCGATGCCGGGTTGGGCGAGCGGTGACGTGTGCATCGAGAGAATCGAGACGCGCTTCATGTCAGTTCGCCGCCGGGTTCACGTAGGTGCGATACACGCTCAACAACGAGTTCTTCTGATCGACCGAAAGCAGCGGGTCGGCGAGCACCGCCTCTTCGACTGACGGCGCGGATGACGCGCCGCGTGGACTGTCACCGTCGAGAATGCCCGCACGGACGTACAACGTCTCGGCCGACACGTGCAATGCGCGCGCGATCTGCTGGAGGATCTCGGCGGAAGGTTTGCGCAGACCGCGTTCGATCTGTGAGAGATAAGGATTCGACACGCCGGCAAGCCGTGAAAGATCACGGATCGACTGCTGGGCTGCCTCACGGCGTTGCCTGATGAAGTCGCCGAGGTCGACGAGGCGCTTGTCCACAGCGTCTGTCTAGTGACGAATTGGCTGAATGGCTACTTGGGCGAAATACCCGAAACATCGGGTATTTCGGGCAGGGCGTCGAAACTCGTCAGTCGAGGAGGCTGTCGACCGTTGCGCCACCGCTCTTGTAACGCTCGACGAGCTCGCGGCTGAGCGCGTCGATTCGACCGAAGAGCGCCTTGCGCTCGACCGATCGATCACCCTCGAAGACGGACAAGGCGGTTTCGAGTGCGCTCAGTTCGTCGTCATCGAGGTCGGCGAAGTCGGCGAAATGGAGTCGATCACAGATCTCGGCGAGTTCGACGACCCGCGGATGGTCGGCGCTGACCGTCGTATCGCGCGGAGGCCTCACCGAACCTGCCCCTTGTTGCTGGCCGAACACGGCGGCCAGTTCGGCGGGTGCAGTGGTGGCGTGCGTTCCGGCCCCTCGTCGTGTGCGCTCTTCCCTCACGATGTCGAGGCG
>DAINNS010000011.1:0-15733 GCA_036735765.1 Ilumatobacteraceae bacterium
GCGTCGTATCCACGGACGGATCAAGCTGACGAGGAGATGTGTCGAGCGGCCGGCGTGGACCTCCTCTGGAAGCCGAGCGTCGCGGATCTTTATCCGGACGGTTTCGACACGGCCGTTGCACCCGGTCGGCTCGGAGACGTCCTCGAGGGTGCACAGCGTCCGGGTCATTTCGCAGGAATGGCAACCGTCGTCTTGAAGCTCTTCAACTCCGTGACACCGGACCTCGCATTTTTCGGACAGAAGGACTTCCAGCAATTGGCGATCGTTCGTCGAATGGTGCGTGACTTCGATCTGCCGATCGAGATCGTGGGGTGCCCGACGGTTCGCGAGTCCGACGGTCTCGCGATGTCGAGTAGGAACGTCAAGCTCACCCGCGAGGGCCGCGCGGTGGCCGCGGGTCTCTCTCGCGCGATAGGTGAGGCGGCCGCCATGATGCGCAGTGGTGAAGCGGCCGATCGCGCCCGACAGCACGCGCTCGATGCTCTCGCCAGCCTCGCGGGTGTCGATGTCGAGTACCTCGAAGTCGTCGACGGTGATTCGTTGGAGGTTGTCCACGGCGCGGACACGATCAACGCGGTGGTCGTGATTGCCGCCCGGGTTGACGGCGTTCGGTTGATCGACAACGTCACGGTGAAGGGAACGCACGAGGGGCCTCGATGATTCAGTTCGACGCACAACAGCTTGCACACGAATATTTCCTTGCCCGTCGCCGAATCACGACACTGCTCGACGGCATCACCCGTGAGGTCGCAGATCAACCGGTGCAGACGTGCCCCGCTTGGACGGTGCACGATCTGATTGCGCACGTCGCGGGTCTCGCGGCAGAAATCGTCCGCGGTAATCCCCCGGGTTCCGATTCGCAGGGCTGGGTCGACGCGATCATCGAAGCGCGGCGCGGCGTCGATCTCGACGGTCTTCTCGAAGAATGGTCATCCGTTGGTCCTGTATTCGAAGAGATGGCTGCTGAGACGCGTCGTCTTGCGGTGCCCCTGTCGTATGACACGGTGGTCCATGAACACGATCTTCGGCACGCGATCGACATGCCCGGGGGTCGCGACACCAGCGGCGTCGTGGCCGCCATGGAAGTCGGCACCTGGCTGATGTCGAACGATCTCGATCGCCGGCAATTCGGATCGGTCGTGTTCCGGGCAGGCGGTCGCGACTGGACGTGCGGTTCGGGTGATGTGCGCCTTCGACTCGATCTCGATGCGGCGGGTGTGTCACCGACGCCCGTGTGGGAGCTTCTCCGACTCACCGGCAGTCGACGCAGCCTCGGTCAAGCGCGCTCTCTGCCGTGGGTCGGCGACTTCGAAAGCGGTCTGCCCGCATTGCTTCACATGGATCTTCCGATCGAAGACGTGATCGAGTGAGGTCAGCGATGAAGTTGCGGGTCACTCTGGCTGACTCGCAGTCGCACCGAGTGAACGCCATCGCCCGAAAGGACCCCACCTCTTCCGAGTAGCCGTCCATGTTGCCAATTGGCAAGGCCGAGTTCCGGACGCTCGAGGGCGAACTGACCGTCGACCCATCGCGTGAAGCCGTCGCCGAAGAACGGTGACTCGCTGTTCTCCCACGCCATCGTGATTTCGTCGTCGTCGTCGGAAACGACGGAAAGCACGAACCGCG
Source organism: Ilumatobacteraceae bacterium (assembly GCA_036735765.1). Classification (GTDB taxonomy): domain Bacteria; phylum Actinomycetota; class Acidimicrobiia; order Acidimicrobiales; family Ilumatobacteraceae; genus F1-20-MAGs119. Next base: position 1,627 of record DAINNS010000011.1, read on the forward strand.
GGCTGTGTCGATTGAAACTCGACACTGCATCGCCGACAGACCGCGCCACGAACAACGTGATCTCGGGCGTCGTGTCCCACTCCCATTCATTCCCCGGATCAACGGCCTCGGTGCGAAGGTCGAGTGATCCGTGCGGATCGATCGAAGCACCGACCGTGTCGGGGCAATGGACCACAATCGATCCGTGTCGCTTCGCGACGATCCGGAGAGATTCGCCGACCGCTGACAGTGCAGCTTCTTTGTTCTCTTCGAGCACCACGAGTGTGTTCAGGGTGTTGCACACCTTGCGGTCGAGCGAATTCACGATGCAGGAAACGAGGCGGTCTCGCGAGAAGCGCGAACCGACAACGAGCCACGCGCCGCCCGTTCCGTGAAGCGAAACCGGTGTTCCACACTGTCGCGCAATCTGACCCAATTGGTCGACTGCGGAACCCGAACCACGAGCGACAGCGAGCGAGAGTCGCGAGTCGTCGAAGAGCGCCCAACCAGCAGCATGCTCGGGTGAATCAACGAGGTTGACGGCCCCCCGCGGCAAACCGGACGCGTCGAGTGCCGGTACCAGCAAGTGATCCCGTATCGCGCGGGCCGTACCCAGAGCGTCACTTCCGATGCGAAAGACAACGGAGTTTCCACTCTTCAAAACTCCAGTGGCATCGGCGAAAACGTTCGGACGACCTTCGAAAACGAAAGCCACCACTCCCAACGGTGCACGCCAGGACTCGACAGTCCAGCCGTCGTGGTCGACCCGAGAAAGCGTTCCCAGCCGTTCGAAGTCGAGAACGGCCCACATCCGCAATCCAGCGGCCATGTCGGCACGCATCTTGGGTGTGATCTCGAGGCGACCCGTCGCGCGACCGCGCTCGCGGGCCAGACGCACATCGTCGCGATTCGCCTCGAGGACGGGGGCGAACGAATCATCGCTATCGACCTTGTCGGCAAAGACACGGAAAAACTCATCGACATTTTCCGGTGGCACGCCTTGCATTCCCTCAAAACCCTCGACTGCTCGGGTGACACATTCGTCGACGAGGCTGCGGACACCAGGCGGCACGACAAGGACCGATCCGCTCGAACGCAGCGGAATCAACCGCCCACCGGTCGTCAGTGCGTCGACCATCTCGTCGGTCAGTGAAAGGAGTCGATCCCCGACCAGAACGCGATCACCGACGCGAACATTGCCGATCGGCTCGCCGACGGGTCCTGAATTCTCTGATCGACCGTTCATCAGGTACGTCAGGGTACGCCATAACCTGTTCCCATGGACGTCGAAGACAGGTTCTACTTTCGTCAACTCCTCTCCGGTCGGGATTTCGCGGTTCGAAATGGTCTCGCGGCCCAGATGGTGAACTACGTGTATCTACTGGGCGATCGACTGACCCGTGAATGCGTGATCGTCGACCCCGCCTACGCGATCGACGAATTGCTCGGCGTCATCGAGGCCGACGGAATGAATCTGACGGGTGTCCTCGCAACTCATTACCACCCTGACCACATCGGTGGCTCGATGATGGGTCATCGAATCGACGGAATCGCGCATCTCTTGGAGAAGCACGATGTACCCGTGCACGTGAACGAAGCAGAGGTGCCTTGGGTGATCCGCACCACCGAGGTTGATGCATCCCACCTGATCGCGCACGACGCGGGCGACACGCTTTCGGTCGGAGACATCGACATCACGTTCGTTCACACGCCAGGACACACCCCGGGTAGCCAGTGCTTCCTCGCCTGCGGGTGCCTCGTCTCTGGCGACACTCTCTTCCTCGATGGTTGCGGTCGCACCGACCTCCCGGGATCCGACGCCGAGCAGATGTACGAGAGCCTGCAGACACTGGCGCGTCTACCCGACCAGACGACGGTCTACCCGGGCCACCAATACTCGGCGCCACCCAGCGCACCGATGTCGACGGTGCGAACGTCGAACTACGTGTATCGAACTCGTGACAAGGATGCCTGGATGGAGTGGTTCGGGCCGGGCCGCTAGAAACGCGTCACAACAAGCCGGTCAGGATCGAACTGACTGCCGTGGCGGCGAGCAGCAGCGCCACGAGACGCCAGAAAGCCTCCGGTGACAACGCACCACGAAGGCGAGCCCCCGCGTACATGCCGCATGCCAGGCCCGGGAGGGCGACGACGGTCGCGAACAACGTCGTAGCCGTGATCTTTCCTGCCACGGCGAACGTTGCGATGCTTGTTATCGAAACGACGCTGAAAACGGTGTTGATCGTCGCACGGAACACCTCCGGCGCGAGACCCCGAGAGCGCAACAACAAAACGAGTGGCGGGCCGTTGGTCGACGTCGAAGTCGCGAGAACCCCCGAAACGAAGCCGGCTACGAACTCCAGCGGGCGGCCACCCGCGCTGGACGACCCGTGCTCCTTCATGACCGAGACGAGCGCAAGCAGAACGAAAATCCCGATCGCGACACGCAGTGCGTCGAGCTCGACCCGATCCAGAACGACGATGCCGAACGGCATCCCCAGGAAGGAAGCCGCGACCAACAGCCGCACGAGACGATCGTCGCGCGATCGGCCGTCCTTGATCGCCTGAAAGGTGTTCGATCCAGTGCCACAAATCGTCGAGACGACGACCGCTGTCTTCAGGTCGACGGCAAGGCCCATCATTGGCACTGCCATCAACGCGAAGCCGAAGCCCGAAACCATTTGCGCACAAGCCGCGATGGCGACGATCAGTGCGATCAGCCCGAGATCCCCAAGGCCCAGATAACAGACCATGGTGGGTCAGTTGCCCGTGAGTGCGCGCACGGCCGACCCGAAGACCGCGGTGTGTCGGTCGACCTGGTCGACGGTGTGCGCGGGCGAGAACAACGCCATGTTGTGAAATGGCGTCATCAAGATGCCCCTATTGAGCGCGTAAAGGTGCATGAAGGCATCGAGTTCGTGGTCGACTGCCGCCGCTGCTTCGGCACCCGACGTCGGGGGCGGACAAAACCAATATTCAGCACGGCATCCGAGGCGTTGAACGTGCCAGTCCAATCCGACGGACTGGAAGCCCTGGCGCACGCCGTCGGTCCATTTTTGTGCGAGTGGCACCATGCGTTCGAAGTCCTCGGCGCGGAGCGTTGACGAAAGCGTTGCGCGCACTGCCGCGAGAGACAGCGCATTCCCTGTGAGTGTTCCTCCGATACCCGAAACATCGACATCGTCTCCGCCAAGTATCGACTCGAGAGTCGCCGCAACGTCGCCGGACATTCCGTACGCGGCAGAGGGCATTCCCCCGCCGATCGGCTTGCCGATCACGAAGAAGTCGGGCTCGAGTCCCCACTCGACCGTGCAGCCCCCCGGGCCCGCGCAGATCGTGTGCGTCTCGTCGATGACCAGAAGTGTTCCGGTTGAGCGCGTCAGACGTCGAACCTCGTCGAGGTAACCCGGCTTTGGCAGGACAATTCCGATGTTCGTCAGGGCCGGTTCCATCAAGACGCACGCGACGTCGCCGTCGGCCAACGCGCTCTCGAGGGCTGCGACGTCGTTGAACGGCACGACCTTCGTCGTCAGGGCGGGGTCGACTTGCGGACCGATCGCGCCGGGGCGGCTGACCACGTCACCTCCGGGCCCGAGAATCGCAAGCGTCTCGTCGACGGTGCCGTGATAGCACCAATCCATGACGCAGATCTTCGGACGGCCGGTCAACATTCGCGCCAATCGCAGGACGAACCGATTGGCGTCCGTCGCCGACAAGGCCATCTGCCACTTCGGAAGACCGAAGCGCCGGGCCAGCTCATCGGCGACCCAGGTCGCGTCCGCTGACGGAAGCATCGTCGTGATGCCCCGCTTGGCCTGGGCATGCAGGGCGTCGGCCACTGCCGACAGCCCGTGACCGGTCATTGCGCCCGTGTCACCCAGACAGAAATCGTCGTACTCGATTCCGTCGACGTCGACGAAACGGCTACCCGTCGCAGACGCAACGGTCAGAGGGAACGATCCGGGCCATCTCGTCATCCACGGCATCGGCACCCCCGAGAGGAGGCTCCGCGAGGCTTCGTGCGCGAGTTCGGCCGAGCGAGGGTGCAACTCTTCGAACAACTTCGCTTCTTCGGCTCGAAGCCTGGCAAGCCGGCTGCGGTCGATGTGCATGGATCCAAACTACTCATCGTCACGAAGAGCGAATCGGCAATCAGGGGTCACCCGCGACGCCCCGCAAAAGTCCGTATTGTTGCTGCGGGAACCTCGATGACCGTCACCAACTCTGCATCCATCAACTCCGATCGGCTGTTACGCCGTCTCGACGCGCTCGCCGAAATCGGTTCGACGGGGGACGGAGGGTGCTGTCGTCTCGCTCTCACGGATGACGACAAGGCAGGTCGTGACCTCGTCGTCTCGTGGATGCGGGACCTCGACCTCGACATCGTTGTCGATGCCGTTGGCAACATCTTCGGAACGTGGTTAGTCGGAAGCGGCTCGCCGGTCATGACCGGCTCGCACATCGATACGGTCCGAACCGGCGGAAAATACGACGGGAATTACGGCGTCCTCGCCGGTCTCGAGGTGATCGAAACGTGCCGTGATCTTTCGATCACGCCGTCACGACCGTTCACGGTGGCGGTGTTCACCGACGAGGAGGGCGCTCGATTCGCGCCCGACATGCTCGGCAGCCTCGTCTATGTCGGGGGTCTCGCCCTCGAAGAAGCCCTCGACACCGTGTCGATCGACGGCAAACGACTCGGTGATGAATTGGTTCGTATCGGGTATGCGGGCGCTGCGCCTTGTCCCGGTCCGAGTCCACACGCCTTCGTCGAGCTCCACATCGAACAGGGCCCCGTGCTCGAGGCCGAGAGCCAGGTTTTCGGAGCAGTGACGGGAGTCCAGGGAATCTCGTGGCAGGAGCTCACGATCGTCGGCCAGAGCAACCACGCGGGCACCACCCCGATGAACCTTCGTCGGGACCCTGCGTACGTCGCCGCCATGATGACCGTCTACCTGCGCGAGATAGCCGAACGTTTCGGGGGTGACCAGGTGTGCACCGTCGGAAAGGTCGATCTCCATCCGAACCTCATCAACGTGATCCCCGCACGCGCAACGGTCACGCTCGATGTCCGCAACACCGACGAGGACACCCTTCGCGATGCCGAACATCTGATCGACACGTTCTGCTTTCAGATCGAGCAAGACGAAGGTGTATCGATATCCAAGCGTTCACTGGCACGTTTCGAGCCGGTTGTCTTCGACGAGCGGGTGATTCGAATCGTCGAGCAACGTGCCCGGGAGGTCGACGACCGGGTGCGACGCATGCCGTCGGGCGCGGGCCACGATGCCCAGATGCTTGCCCGTGTCTGCCCGACCGCGATGATCTTCGTCCCCAGCAAGGACGGCATCAGCCACAATCCCCGGGAACACACCGACCCGCACGAGTTGACCGAGGGCGCCAACGTCCTGCTGCGCGTCATGCTCGACCTTGCAGAAACGGAGTTCTGACATGTCACGAATCGTCACCGTTGGTGCAGCCCAGATGGGCCCGATTCAAAAAGACGACACGCGCGCCGAAGCAGTCCAACGTCTCGTCGCGTTGCTGGAGCAGGGGGCCCGAAACGGATGTGACCTCGTGGTGTTCCCCGAACTCGCCCTGACGACCTTCTTTCCGCGGTGGTTCGTCGACGACATTTCACAGGCGGACCATTGGTACGAACGTGAGATGCCGTCACGCGAGACGCAGCCCCTGTTCGATACGGCGAAGAAACTGAAGGTCGGTTTCTCGCTCGGTTACGCCGAGCTCACCGCCGACGGTCATCGCTTCAACACCCAAATACTGGTCGAGCGCGACGGTTCGATCGTGGGTCGTTACCACAAGGTGCACATACCCGGACACGAGCACCACGAACCGGATCGCCCGTTCCAGCATGCCGAGCGCTACTACTTCGAACCAGGCCCCGAAGGTTTCGGCGTCTGGAAAGCCTTTGGGGGCCGTGTCGGGATGATGATCTGCAACGACCGGCGTTGGCCCGAGTCGTACCGCGTGATGGGCCTGAAAGGGGTCGAGTTGATCCTGTGTGGTTACAACACACCGATTCACTACGTGCCGGACCCGAGCCAGGACATCCTTCAGGGGTTCCACAACGCCCTCGTGATGCAGTCCGGTGCGTACCAAAACGGCTCATGGGTCGTGGGGGTCGCGAAGGGCGGCGTCGAAGAGGGCGTCGACTCGCTTGGCCAGTCCGCAATCATCGCCCCGTCGGGTCAAATCGTGGCCCAGGCCTACACGACGGGCGACGAGTTGCTCGTCGCCCGATGCGACCTCGATTGGTGTGCCAAGTACAAAAACACCTTGTTCGACTTTGATCGGTACCGCCGCCCCGAGGTCTACGGGCCCATCACGGCCCAGCGCGGTGTGGTCCTCGACGACTGACGAAAGCCAAGAAATTCGCCCCCACCGCCTTTGACAAAATGTAAAATGTCGGGGAATTCGCCGGTGCGGGTTCCCAAGGGGGTGGGCACACAACATGAGTTCTGACACGGTCGTCTTCACCGTCAATGGCACGCCCGTCGAAGTGAGCGCCCGCCACCCGCACTTGCTGAGCGCATTGCGTGAAGAACTCGACATCACGTCGCCAAAGGACGGCTGCTCGCCCTCCGGACAGTGCGGTTGCTGCACGGTTCTCATCGACGGCAAGGCCGTTGTCAGTTGTCAACAACCACTGACCAAAGTCGCGGGATCGAGCATCACAACGCTCGAGGGCTTTGCCGACGAAGAGAGATCCAAATTCGCATCCGCGTTCGCAGCGTGTGGAGGCCTTCAGTGCGGCTTTTGCATCCCCGGAATCGTCGTTCGCGCCAAAGCACAGATCGACAAGAAGGGTGCCGCGTTGGAGCCCTCGGACATGGCCCGGCACCTCGGTGCGCACCTCTGTCGCTGCACGGGCTACGTGAAGATTCTCGAGGCAATCGATGCCGTTGCGAAGAACGCAATTCCGGCGGTCGAGTCGCCCGGGGGAATCGGAAGTCGCGGTGTGAAATACGAGGCGAGTGAACTTGCTTTGGGCGACCGTGGCTACGTCGATGACATTCGCCTCCCCGGAATGCTCCACGCGGCTCTTCATCTCACCGATCACGCCCGCGCTGACATCATTTCGATCGACACCTCGCTCGCCGCGGCGGTGCCCGGAGTCGTCGCTGTGTACACGGCCGACGACATCCCCGGCGAACTTCGCGTCGGAATCATCTACAAGGACTGGCCCGTCATGATCCCCTCGGGTGGTCGCACGTCCTACGCGGGCGACGTCCTTGCGATCGTCGTGGCCAACGACCGCATCACGGCCCGTGAAGCAGCGGCACTCGTGAGTGTGGAATACGCCCCGTTGCGACCCCTCACAGACGCGGCTTCCGCAATCGACGACACCGAAGTCGCCGTCTGGGGGACGAACGACAACGTGCTTTCGACGAGCACCTACGTGCGGGGCGACGTCGACACGGCCCTCGGTTCAGCAGCCCACGTCGTCAGCGAAACCTTCACAACGCAACGCATCGAGCATGCGTTTCTCGAGCCCGAATCGACCCTTGCCGATCCATCCATTCGCGACGGACGGCGACACGTGCACGTGTATTCGGGCGGTCAGGGAATTTGGGACGACCGCAACGACATTGCGCGCGTACTCGGCGTCGACAACGACTCGGTCACGGTGGAACTCGTCACGAACGGTGGCGCTTTCGGCGGCAAGGAAGACATGAGCAACCAAGCCCACGCGGCCCTCGCCGCCTGGCTGCTCGACAGACCGGTGAAGTGCACTCTCTCGCGCGAAGAAAGTCTGCGAATGCACGCGAAGCGTCACCCCATCGAGATGACGTACGAGGCGGGCTGCGATGCTGACGGTCGGCTGGTCGCGCTTCGGGTTCGCGCCATCGGCGACAGCGGTGCGTATGCAAGTGTGGGGATGAAGGTTCTCGAGCGCATGGCCGGCCACGCCAGCGGACCGTACGAGGTTCCGAACATCGACGTTCGGGCGATTGCGGCCCGCACGAACAACCCGGTGTGCGGAGCGTTTCGGGGTTTCGGGGCGAACCAGGCGCAGTTCGCGATGGAAGGCGTCCTCGACCGTCTCGCCGAGCGCGTTGGCATCACGGGCTGGGAGATCCGAAAGCGAAACGTCATCAAGCCGGGTCGCGTCTGGGGGCCCGGTCAGGTCATGGATGACGGTTGTCTCGGAGCCGAAATCTGCCTTGATGCGGTGAAACCGGTCTACGACGCGGCACGCGCCGACGGGAAGGCCGTCGGCGTCGGACTCGGCCTGAAGAACTCAGGGCTTGGAAACGGCTTCAAGGAAATCACGCGCGCAGTCGTTCGCTTCGATTCTTCCGGAGACATCGAGGTGCGCCATGGCTGGACGGAAATGGGCCAGGGCATCAACACGGTCGCCCTTCAGGTCGCTGTCGAGGAGCTCGGCGTCGACCCGAGCCGTGTCCGTGTCATCGTCGACACGACTCGCGAATTGGGTCTCGGGCAGACCACTGGCTCACGCGGCACGCTCATGGGCGCGGGCGCTGTGCGCGCGGCGTGCATTGCAGCAAGGGAAGCCGGATGTACGCGTGATGTCGACCATGTCGGCGAATACCGCGTCGACTGGACGAACAAACTCGGTGAACCCGGAGTCGAGAACCCGATCATCCATTCGACATTCGGCTACGCGGCGCAGGTTGTCATCGCCGATCGTGAGACGGGCAAAATCGAACGCGTTCTCGCGGCGCACGATGTCGGTCGCGCGGTGAACCCGACCCTGTGTGAGGGCCAGATCGAGGGCAGTGTGCACATGGGATTGGGTTACGCACTCACCGAGGACTTCCCTTCCGACCCCGACACCGCGTTCCCAACGAACATGACCCTGCGTTCCCTCGGCATCCTTCGCGCGAAGGACGTGCCGGCGATCGACGTGGTTCTCGTCGAGTCACCCCAGCCCAACTCCCCCTACGGAATCAAGGGCGTCGGTGAGATCGGTCTCGTTCCGACCGCAGGTGCGGTCGCGGCTGCGTTGTACGAAGTCGACGGCGTTCGCCGTAACCGGTTGCCGATGCGCCGCGACAACGCGACGGACGGCGACTGATGGGTGGCGTCACCGGTGGGCTCGTGTGCGCCCACCATCATCTCTACAGCACCTTGGCACGCGGGATGCCGGCACCGCCCAAGTCCCCGACGGATTTTCTCTCCGTCCTGCAGCAGGTGTGGTGGCGACTCGATGCTGCCCTCGACAACGAAATCATTTACTGGTCGGCAGCCCTCGGCGCTGCCGAGGCGGTGATGGCAGGAACGACAACGATCATCGACCATCACGAATCCCCAATGTCCATCGAAGGCTCGCTCGACGCGATCGCCGACGGTTGCGCGCTCGTCGGAGTCCGCGTCATTCCCAGCTACGGGGTCACGGATCGCTGGTCCGACAAGGGTCGTCTCGTCGAAGTTGCCCGCAGCGACAAGATGTCCGACGGAGCCCGCCGCGGTCTCGATGAATGCGAGCGCTTCATCGGATCCGGACGGCCTGGAATGGTCGGTATCCATGCGTCCTTCACGTGCTGCGACGAGACCTTGGATGCGGCGGCCGACCTGGCCCACCGACTCGGCGTCGGTGTCCACGTTCACGTGGCCGAAGGACCCGATGATTCCGATGCCCCCGCGCGTCTGGGAAAACTCGCACGAGACAACTGGCTGCTCGTCCACTGTGTCGGCCTGCGCGAGTTCCTACCGGGAACGATCGTGCACAACCCACGGTCCAACATGAACAATTCGGTCGGCTACGCGAATCCCAGTCGCTTCTCCAACAGGATCGCACTCGGCACGGACGGAATCGGGGCCGACATGACCGAGGAGTTCCGTCTCGCCTACGTCGCAGGACGCAACCACCACATCGATTTCTCACCGGACACGGCGTGGAACTGGCTGTCGAATGGTTCGGCCCTCGCACCCGAGTCGCACAACGACTCCGTGGTTTGGAACTACGACCACATAGACAGCCCATGGCACCTCGCCTTCACCACGGGGACACATCCCGTCGAGGTGACGATCGACGGCGAAACGGTCATAGAGAATTCGCGCCCCGTCACATTTGATCTCGAAGAAATCCGTCGCAAGGCGGCCGAACAATCTCGGCGTCTCCATGAAAGGCTTGCTGCATGAACACATCGACACCCGCCCCGGTCGCGTTGTACCTACAAGACGCGCACCGCATTCGCGAAGGCATGGAGTTCGTCAAGTACGCCGAACAAAAAGGCTTCGCGGCGGTGTGGCAGGCAGAGAGCCGCCTCGTGCGCGAGGCAACTGTCCCGATGGCCGCGTTCGCGTCGGTAACCGACCGCATCAAAGTCGGAAGTGGTGTCGTCGACTGCTGGAGCCGCAATCCCGCGCGTCTCGCTGCCACGTTCTCGACTCTCGATGACCTTGCGCCTGGTCGGGTCATCCTGGGAATCGGTGCGTGGTGGGACCCCCTCGCCCAGAAAGTCGGGATCTCCCGTGAAAAACCCTTGCGTGCGATGCGTGAGATCGTCACGGCCGTACGCGGACTTCTGGCCAACGAGCGCGTGACATTTCACGGCGATTTCGTGCATCTCGACGGCGTGGAACTCGACTACGTCTATCAAGAGCGCCGACCCAAGGATGTTCCGATCTACATCGGGGCCACGGGATTGCAGATGATGGAGTTGACCGGCGAGATCGCCGACGGCGCGGTTCTCAATTATCTGGTGTCACCCGACTACAACCAACAGGCGATCGAGGCCCTCGAGCGTGGCGCGGCCAAGTCTGGACGCACGCTCGCCGACATCGATCGTCCACAACTCGTGGTGTGCAGTGTTCATGAGGACCGCAAGACGGCCCTCGACATGGCTCGCCTGATGGTCACGCAATATCTGGGCCAGCAACCACACATCATGAAGGCCTCCGGGGTGCCCCAGAGTCTTCTCGACAAGGTCGGCGAGGTGCTCACATGGCCCGCAACCCATGAGCAGGTTGTTGCGGCCTCGAAGCTCGTCCCCGACGAGATCGTGCAGATGCTGACCGCAAGCGGAACTCCTGACGATGCGCGCCGTCAGGTCGCTCACTACATGCGCAACGGTTGCACGTGCCCGATTCTCTACCCACTCGGCGACGTGAAAGCGATGATCGACGCCTTCAGCGGCTGGAGCCCGGAATGACCGTACATATGCCCGTGTCGCTCGACGAGGCAGTCGATCTTCTCGTTGCCAATCCCGGTGCGCGTCTTCTCACCGGTGGCACCGACACCATGGTCGAAGTCAACTTCAATCGCCTGAAACCCACCACTGTGATCGGACTGCGCAAGATCGCCGCCCTGCGTGAATTCTCGATCTCGTCCGAAATCATCGAGATCGGCGCAGGTGTGCCGTACGCGCGCATGGAGAGCGGACCCCTCGCCGAGGCACTCCCGGCATTGGCAGCTGCCGCACGAACCGTCGGGTCCCCGCAGATTCGGGCAGCGGGAACCCTCGGCGGAAACCTCGGGACGTGCTCGCCGGCCGGCGACGGGCTCCCCGTACTCGCCGCCCTCGACGCATCGATCAACTTGCGTTCTCCCAAGGGCCGTCGGATCGTTCCCTTCGCCGACTTCATGGTCGGCGTCAAACGCAACGCCCGATCAGCCGATGAAATAATCGAATCCGTCACGATTGTTCCCACCAGCGGTTTCCAGGACTACGCCAAGGTTGGCGTACGCAACGCAATGGTGATTTCGGTGGCGAGTGTCTGTTTCGTCCACGACCGGAAGTCATCGAGCGTTCGGGTGGCTCTTGGTGCGGTCGGGCCCACCATCATTCGTCCGCGGGATGCCGAAGCATGGCTGGCCCAACGTGTCGACGCATCGGCCGTACTCCCCGCCGACGATGCGATCGCCACCGAATTCGCCCGCAGGGTCGCCGCCGAGGCGCGACCGATAGATGACCATCGTTCGACTGCCGCCTACCGACGGCACGCCATCGAAACACTCACCCGCCGCCTCTACCTTCGGAGCACGAAATGAGCGACACCACCGGTTTCTACGAGCTCGTCGTCAACGGGCAGCGTCGAGAGGTTCGCGATTCCTGGGTCGGCGAAAGCCTTCTCTATGTCCTGCGAGAAAGACTCGGGCTGATGGGCAGCAAGGGTGCCTGTGAGCAAGGTGAATGCGGTAGCTGCACCGTCCTTGTCGATGGCGATGCCGTTTGTTCTTGTCTGGTTCTCTCCGCCTCCGCGGTCGGTAGTGAAGTCGTGACCGTCGAGGGTCTTTCGGCCGATGGCTCGCCCACCGACGTTCAACGTGCATTCGTCGACCATGGTGCCGTGCAATGCGGGTTCTGCACGCCGGGTTTGATCGTTGCCGTGCATCACTTGCTCGACCACAATCCCGACCCGTCGCCTATCGAAGTCAAGGAAGCACTTTCGGGCAACATCTGCCGATGCACCGGCTATGGGCGAATCTTCGCGGCCGTGGAGACGGTCGTTGCCGTTCGCAAGGGGGTGGCCAAGTGAAGAATTCGCAGACAACGACTCGCACGAAAAGCCGTGACGTCCTCGGAACCTCCGCGCTCCGCCCCGACGGTGTCGCAAAGACCCAGGGAAATTTCGCCTTCTCGTCCGACTTTCAGGCGGAGAACATGTTGTGGGGCGCAACGCTGCGGTCACCCCATGCCCACGCACGAATCGTCTCCATCGACACGAGCGCCGCTTGGAAAATATCCGGCGTAGAGACGATCATTTTTGCCGAGGATGTGCCTGGTAAGGCCACTTACGGTCTGATCGCATCCGACCAGCCCGTGTTCGCACGCGATGTAGTTCGCTACATGGGTGAACCGATCGCCGCGGTTGCGGCCGACCATCCGGAAACCTGTCGACGCGCACTCGCGGCCATCAAGGTCGAGTACGAATTGCTGCCGGTGCTCGCCGACATGGACGCAGCCATCAACCCCGCAACGCCGCCGATACACCCCGACGGAAACGTGTTTCGTCATCAGCGAATCGTCTCGGGCGATCCCGACATCGTCGGCGATGTGATCGTCGAAGGTACTTACGACATCGGTATGCAGGATCAGGCCTTCTTGGGTCTCGAGGCCGCACTTGCCTACCCCGACCCGGGCGGTGCCGGCGTCGAACTCGTCGTTGCCACGCAGTGGCTCCACGAGGATCGCAAACAGATCGCAGACTGCCTCGGACTCGACGAGGAAAAGGTTCGCCTCGTTCTCGGTGGAGTCGGCGGCGCATTCGGTGCCCGCGAAGACATCTCGCTGCAGGTTCACACGTGTCTGCTCGCGTTGAGAACGGGGCGTCCCGTGAAGGTTCAATACAGCCGGGAAGAGAGTTTCTTCGGCCACGTACACCGGCATCCCGGACGAATCCACCTTCGCCACCACGCCGACAGCACGGGAAAGCTCGTGAAGGTCGAAGGCTGGATGAAGCTCGACGGTGGCGCATATGCATCAACATCGTCGGCGGTCCTCATCAACGGCATCACACATCTTCAGGGCCCCTATGCCTGTGACAATTCGCGCCTCGACGCTTGGGCCACGCGAACAAACAACCCTCCGTGCGGTGCGATGAGAGGATTCGGCGTCGTACAAGCGTGCTTCGCTCACGAGGGCCAGATGGACAAACTGGCTGCTGCGCTCGGCATCTCGCCCGTCGAGATCCGTTTGCGCAATGCCATGAAGACCGGCGACAAACTGTTCACGGGCCAAGTGGTCGACAGTGTCGCGCCCGTCGCTCGATGCATCCGCGAGACGGCTGCAATACCCCTGCCCGACGACCCGCACCACGACACCGGATCATTGGAATTGCCCGGTGGTTCTGGTCGCACGTCCGACCCCCATCACATTCGGCGGGGAATCGGCTGGGGCGTATCCATCAAGAACCTCATGTACTCCGAGGGTTTCGATGATTCGGCCGAGGCTCGATGCACATTGGCCGACGGTGTCGCAACCTTGAAATTCGCGACCGCCGAGGTTGGTCAGGGTTTCGTCGTTCTCGCCCAACAGATCGCGAGGACGATTCTCGGAGTCGACACCGTCGTGCTCGACACCATCGACACCCAGATCGGCTCCGCCGGTTCCACCTCGGCGTCACGACAGACGTGGATGAGCGGGGGCGCGGTCGATGGCGCGGTCGGGGACGCGGTCGGGGACGCGGTCGATGG
>DAINNS010000012.1:0-11640 GCA_036735765.1 Ilumatobacteraceae bacterium
ACGCAAGAGCCCTCGACCGCGAATCCACGTGCAGAGCCGGCAGCACCGCGTCTCGCTTCAGTTGACCGAGGCGAAATGACGGTCCAACGCCTCGACGGCGAGGCCGTAACCGACAGCGCCGAAACCCGCGATGGTGCCGAGTGCGAGTGGTGCGACGACGCTCGTGTGACGCCACGATTCACGCTTCAGCGGCTGCGAAAGATGCACCTCGACGATCGGACCTTCGAACGCCGCTAGTGCATCGTGAATCGCCCAGGAATAGTGCGTGAACGCTCCGGGGTTGATGATGATCGCATCGGCCGCGCCGCGAGCCGAATGGATAGCGCCCACCAATTCGGCCTCACTGTTCGATTGCACGTGCGTCACCGTCCATCCGAGACCCGCGCAGAGAGCTTCGACATTGGTGACGTGGTCGGCGAGCGTCGCCGACCCGTAGATCGCCGGCTCGCGTGTGCCGAGCATGTTGAGGTTCGGACCGTTCAGGAGAAGGATTCGACGCGCAACCACGGAGTCACCGTACCCCAGCAGCCGACGCAAGCGCCGAGAGGACGTGAGCCGGCTCGACGTTGGCAACGGACTCGAGGCCGGCACTTCCGTCGAGAATGAAGACGAGGCCCGACGTCGCCTTCTTGTCGCGACCCATCGCTGCCACGAGAGCATCATGGTCGAGGTCGGCGGGCAACACGGACTGCAAACCGTATGCATCAAGAACGCGGTAGTGCGCCTCGACCCGAGCGTCGTCGATTCGTCCGAGTGCCCGTGCGAGGTGAGCCGCGCAGATCATCCCGATGGCCACGGCCTCACCATGCGCAAAGCGATGGCCGGTGACGGTCTCGATCGCATGGCCGAAGGTGTGGCCGTAGTTCAAGAGTGCGCGACGACCACCTTCCCTTTCGTCCTGAGCCACGATGTCAGCCTTGATGTGCACGCATCGAGCGATTCGCTCGTCGGTCGACATCGACAAGAGGTCGTCACCGGTGAGGAAGTGGTACTTCGCGACCTCACCCCAACCACAGCGCAGTTCGCGCTCGGGAAGCGTGGCCAGCCAGTTCGTATCGCAGACGACACCCGATGGCTGCCAGAAGGCTCCGACGAGATTCTTTCCCTCGGGCAGGTTCACCCCGGTCTTTCCACCGATTGCTGCATCGACCATCGCGAGAAGTGTCGTTGCGACGTGCACCACGCGGGTGCCACGGTGCCACGACGCCGCAGCAAAACCGGCGACGTCCGTGACGAGGCCACCACCGACGCCGATCACGAGATCGTTTCGCGTCAGGCCGAACCGGGCGAACTGCCGGCAGAGGTCTTCGATCGTGGCGAGCGTCTTT
Source organism: Ilumatobacteraceae bacterium (assembly GCA_036735765.1). Taxonomy (GTDB): domain Bacteria; phylum Actinomycetota; class Acidimicrobiia; order Acidimicrobiales; family Ilumatobacteraceae; genus F1-20-MAGs119. Next base: position 1,329 of record DAINNS010000012.1, read on the forward strand.
GCATGCTCTCCATCAGCGATGTGAACGAGTTGGGTCGGCAGGTCCAGCTCGGGAATCGACGGCACTCCGACCTGCGACACGATCACGGCACGCTTCGTGTCGGATGGGATCATCTGTGGAAGTGCCGCGATTGCTCCGGCCCCAACGGCCACCTCGTAGGCGCGTTCACCCAATTCGACACGCACACGCCGCGGACCCGCCGGGGACGTCGGTTGGGCATTCGCGACTTCGTTCATGACCTCTCGAACAATACGTGCCACGGACTTGCCGTCGGTCTCGATTTTCACGTCGCTGACGGACCGGTAGAGGGTGCCTCGACGATCGAGGAGTCGCGTCAGGGTTGATTCACGGTCACCCTCGAGGAGTGGGCGGTTGTTGGAACGCGAGGTCCGTTCCACCATTGTCGGGATGGTGGCAGACAGCCACACCACACGGGCGCCCGAACGTCGCGCTGCGGCGAGCGTGTCACGGCAGGACTCGGTCTCGACAACGCCGCCACCCGTCGCGATCACGGTCGGCTGCGACGACGCGAGAATCGACTCGAGTGCGTTTCGCTCGATACGACGGAACGCCGGCTCGCCTTCGACAGCGAAGATGTCGGCGATGGTTCGCCCCTCGTTCGATTCGATGGTCGCGTCGGTGTCGATGAACGGCCACTTCATCTCGCGCGCCAACGCGCGTCCCACCGACGACTTTCCCACCCCCATGAGACCGACCAGCACGATGTGCGGTGCGGCCATTGCTACAGGGTCCCGAGGAAAGATGCGCAGTTTCGCGTGAACTCGGCGACCGAGTCGCCACCGAACTTGCGCTGCGCCTCGGCGGCGAGAACGAGGGCAACCATGGTCTCGGCCACGACGCCCATCGCAGGCACCGCGGTGACGTCGGTGCGTTCCTTGAAACTGACCGTCGATTCCTTGGTCACGACGTCGACCGTGGCGAGCGTCGGCTTGTTGAGGGTGGCCAGTGGTTTCATTGCCGCGCGCACGATCACGGGTTCACCCGTTGTCATGCCACCTTCGGTTCCACCGGCAAGCGCGGAGAGCCGACGATAGGACTGGGTGGCATCGTCCCACTCGATGGGGTCGTGGGCCTGACTTCCGCGTCGACCCGCGACCTCGAAACCGTCGCCGATCTCGACTCCCTTGACCGCTTGGATGCTCATGATCGCCTGCGCGAGGTTCGCATCGATTTTGCGGTCCCAGTGGACGTGACTCCCGAGTCCGACGGGAACGCCGTAGGCGATGACCTCGACGATTCCGCCGAGGCTGTCACCTTCGCGCGCCGCATCTTCGACCGCTTTCACCATTGCGGCCTCGGACGCGGGGTCGAAGCAGCGCACGGGGCTTTCGTCGATTCGTCCGAGATCGGGAGGTGCCGGACGCTGCGCAAGTGACGCGCGCGCATCACCCATCTGGATGACGTGGGAGATGACCTCGACACCGATGGTGCGCAACAACAACTTTGCCAGCGCCCCCGCGGCGACTCGAGCGGCGGTTTCACGCGCACTGGCTCGCTCGAGAACGTCGCGGGCGTCGTCGAACCCGTACTTCTGCATACCTGCGAGGTCGGCGTGACCGGGTCGGGGTTGTGTCAGCGGATCTTCGGTCTTCCCCGGTGCGGGTGACATTTCCTTGTGCCACTTGTCGCTGCGGAACCATTCGGTGTTCTTGATTTCGATCGCGACCGGCGACCCGAGCGTGCGTCCGTGCCGGATTCCGCCGAGCAAAAGAATCTCGTCGACCTCGAAGCGTTGGCGCGGCCCGCGCCCGAAGCCCAGGCGGCGGCGGCCGAGTTCGGCCTGAATGTCGGCCTCGGTGACCTGCAGTCCCGCGGGGAGACCTTCCACGATGACGACGAGGGCCTGACCATGCGATTCACCGGCGGTCAGATAGCGCAACACGTCGTGCAGGCTATCGGCGACGGCGCGCCAGTTCGTGTTCTGCCGCTGCACGCATGACGTCGGGATCAGCCGAAACCCCCGTCCACAGACGTTGCTGTTCGACCGCCTGATGAACGAGCATCCACAGTCCGTCGACACACGTCGCACCGATGGCGCGGGCCGAAGCCAAGAGCCTCGTCTCGAGTGGCTGGTACACGGCGTCCAACACCGCATGATGGGCACGAAGCAGCGAGTAGTCGAAGGCCGCCTCGGTGCTCTCCCCCATTCCGGCCGGCGTGGTGTGCACCACGATGTCGGCATCGGGTATCTCGTCCGTTTCCGCCACGCGCGCGACACCCGGAACCAACCCCGCGGCGGCTACCGCACGGTCTCGTGAGCGGTTGACGATTCCAATCGAACCTGCACCTGCGGCGGCCAAACCGACGACGCACGCACGTGCCGTCGCGCCGGCCCCGACGACGATGCATGCGGCGCCCGCCGGATCGATTCCTGCTCCCCGCAACGCACCAACGCAACCCGCACCATCGGTGCTCTCGCCACGAAGGCGACCGTCATCGAGAGGAATGAGCGTGTTCAGCGAGCCGAGTGTGCGCGCAGACTCACCCACTTCGTCACAGAGCGAAAGCGCCGCCTCCTTGTAGGGCATGGTCACGGACGCACCGACGAAGCCGATCGCGCGCAGTGTGCGGATCGTCGGCTCGAGGGACGCCTCGTCGATGTCGAGCGCGATGTACACGGCGTCGGTACCCGCAGCCCCGAACGCCGCGTTGTGAATTGCCGGCGAGAGACTGTGACGTGCCGGACGGCCGACGACACAGGCGACACGCGTCGTTCCGGTGATCATCCGATCAGCCCCGCCGCTCGCGCCGCCTCGACGTTTGCCTCGTGCTGTGCGAGTGTCGCGGCGAAGACGTGGCCGCCCTCTTTGTTTGCGATCACGTAGTAGATGTACTCACAGCGCTGCGATTTCTTCAGGTCCTTGCACATGGGGTCGGAGACCGGAGGGTTCGGCGCGGGATTCAATGCGGCGCGGATCGATGCACGACCCGGGTTCGCGATCGGTGTCGCCGGAAGGCCCTTGCGCGTGTAGGTGTTGTACGGCGAGTCGATCTCAGCGAGTTCCGCAATGGAAAGCTCGTCGGGTTGCGCGTAGCGCAACGTCGCATCGATTTGCAGCAACATGTCGCGGCGCAGACGGTTGTAGATGACGCGTGCGATCTTCGCCCGATCTTCGGGCACCTTTGCTTCGCGTTCGATCATCGATGCGATGACGAGCACTTCGTACGGCGTGTACCCCACCTTCTCGACCGATTTGTCGAGACCCTCTTGCCGTCCCACGCGCTCCATCAAGGTCACCATGCGGTCGATCACGCGTGTCGCGGAGTCGTCGCCCGAGATCTGGTACGTGTCGGGAAACAACAGGCCCTCGAGTGTGGTGGCGCCGGACACTGTGGACGACCCAAAGTCAGACATGACAACGCCGGACGCGGCCTGTTGCAGGAACGTTGCGGCGTCGAGTCTCGGCACCTTCTCCGCGAGCCTGTTCGCGATCTGGTCGACCGTGAAACCCTCGGGGAATGTCACGTTCACGAACGTCTGCGCCGGGGGCGTGTTGAGAACACCCATGATGTCGCCCATGTGATCGTTCGGTTTCAGTTGGTAGTAGCCGGGCACGAAATCGATGCCCCCGTTGCGCCCCACGTACCAGCGGAACACACGGGCCGACGTGATGACTCCATCGGATTCGAGTCGCTGCGAAACCGCATCGAGAGTGTCGCCTTCGAGAACGGTGAAGTTGACCGCTACGGCTGCCTCGCCGGGTGGATTCACCTGACGCAGATACCACCAGCCCAACGACGCAGCGACAATCACGAGCACGAAGACCGCGCCGAGCAGACCCCGCACCAGCCATCGGTTGGGCCGCGGGAATCTTCGCTGTGTGACAAGGTCGTCGTCGACGACCGCCTCGACCGAATCCCACGGGTCGCCGACCCAACCGTCGACGGATTCATCCGCGACGTCCGGCCGGCGGCCTTCGAGTGGTCCGAACGGATCGGACATCTAACGGTTGGCTTGTCGGTCGATCCAGGACTGCAACATCACGGCAGCTGCCACTTTGTCGACCACGCGGCGGCGCGCATCGGCACGCATTTTCGCCTCCATCAGCGCCCTCTCGGCCGAGACCGTCGTCAGGCGCTCGTCGTAGGTTTCGACAGGCACGCTCACCACCGTAGCCAGCCGCTCGGCCTCGCCGATGGCAGATTTCGCAGCGCGCCCGACACTTCCGTCGAGTGACAATGGCAACCCGACGACGACACGCTCGCACTCCTCTTCTGCGACCAGCCGCGCGATGGCTTCGTGGTCGCGGCGTTCGCTTCCACTGCGCTGCAGCACACTGAAGGGTGACGCGATGAGACCGCTGCGATCGCTGACGGCGATACCTATGCGCTTCGAACCGAGGTCGAGACCCAGCACCCGACCGACACTCTTGCGTTCGCCGCCGTCAGTCACGCCGTGTGCCGACCTCAGCCAAGGGCCGTACCCACCGCATCGCCGGCGAGTCGCAGTGCCTCGGGAAGACCCTCGGGGTTCTTGCCGCCCGCAGTCGCGATGTCGCCCTTGCCGCCACCACCGCCACCAACGGCCTTGGCGGCCGCAGCGATGAGCGGCCCGGCGCCACCGGCAAGACCGGCCGCGGTTGCCGCGACGAGTGATACGCCCCCCGTGTCGGTGACTCCCGCCAGTACGACCGCGCGAACGCCCTCGACTGCGCGCACCGCGACGGCCAAGTCGCGAAGTTCTCCGGGAGAAAGCCCGTCGACGCGATGCACGACACCGCCCGTCGTGCCCGCCAACTCGGCAATTTCACGCGCGCGTGTCGCTGCAACCTTCGCGCGCAACGCCTTGATTTCGTCGTTGGCCGCTTTCAGTTCTTCGATCTTTCGGACCACCGCACTTTCGAGTCCGTCAGCCGTGCCGCCGAGCAGGTCGGCCACGCGTGCCATCGTTCGAGCCTGGCCCTGCATGTGGGCCACGGATGACTCTCCGACGACGGCCTCGATGCGTCGCAGGTTCGACCCGATGGAACTCTCGCCCACGATCTTGATGGCTCCGATGTCGCCCGTGGCCGAGACGTGTGTTCCGCCGCACAGTTCGAACGAACTGCCGGCCCTCAGCACCCTGACCGTGTCGCCGTACTTGTCGCCGAAGAATGCAATCGCGCCATCGGCCGTGGCCTCGTCTTTCGACGTTTCGTAAGCCTGCACCGGGGTGTTCGTGAGCACCTCGCCGTTGGCGAGTCGCTCCACCTCGGCGATCTCGTCGTCGGAGACCGCCGCGAAGTGGCTGAAGTCGAACCGAAGGCGATCAGGCTCGACCAAGGATCCCGCCTGCTTCACGTGCTCACCGAGCACCCGACGAAGCGCCCAGTGCAGCACATGCGTCGCCGTGTGGTGGCGTCGGATCCGCGACCGCCGGACATCGTCGATCTTTGCGGTCACGACCTCGCCCACCCGCGGAATGCCCCGCACGGGACGACACAGGTGGCGCCGAAGGCCGGGCAACGCAAAGGTGGTGTCGATGACTTCGAGCTCGAGTGTGTCGGAACGCAAAGTTCCGGTGTCGCCGATCTGCCCACCGCTTTCGGCATAGAACGGCGAGACGTCGAGGAACACCTCGACGGTGCCGTCGTCGTCTCCGTCGAGCAGCGCAACGATCTTCGCCGTGTTCTCGGTGTCGGTGTATCCGGTGAAGGTGGTGAGACCGGAATCATCGAGCACACCACGGTATGAAGCGAGCTTCTCGTCGGAAACCGCTCCACCCTTGCGTGCCTGCTTCGCGCGTTCACGTTGACCCGACATCTCGCGTTCGAACCCGTCGAGGTCAACGTCGACTGCACGCTCGGATGCGATTTCCTGCGTGAGTTCGAGCGGAAAACCGTACGTGTCGTGCAGGAGGAACGCGGCTTCACCCGACAGGCGACCGCTGCTGCGGTCGAGCTCGGCATCGAGAATCTGTGTACCCGTTTTCAGTGTCTGCCTGAATCGCTCTTCCTCGCGCGTGAGCACGTCAACGATGAAATCGCGGTTTTTGTTCAGGTCGGGATAGGCCGCGCCCATCACGTCGATCGCAGTCGACACGAGGCCGGGCATCACGAGCTTCTCCGTGCCGAGCAGGTAGGCATGGCGTACCGCACGACGAATGATGCGCCGCAGGACGTACCCACGGTTTTCGTTCGAAGGGAACACGCCGTCATTGACGAGCATCGTCGAGGACCGTGCGTGCTCGGCGAGCACCCGCAGACTGAAACTGGCCCTGTCGTCGTAGTCGCCCACCTTGTACGTTCGACCGGTCGCCGACTGCGCCGCCTCGACCAGCGGGAATAGGACGTCGCTCTCCCAGACGGAATCTTTGCCCTGCATCAACGTGACGATGCGCTCGAGACCCGCGCCCGTGTCGATCGACGGCTTCGGAAGCAACGTGCGCGAGCCGTCGGGAGCCTGGTTGTACTGCATGAACACGAGGTTCCAGAACTCGAGGAATCGGTCACCGTGCGGGTCGTTCAGCGGACCACCCTCGGGTCCGAATCCCGGACCACGATCGATGTGGATCTCGGAACACGGCCCACAAGGACCGGTCTCGCCCATCTGCCAGAAGTTGTCCTTGTCGCCGAGTCGCTGGATGCGACTCATCGGCACTCCGACCTTCTCGTGCCAGATTGCCTCGGCTTCGTCGTCGCTTTCGTGGACGGTGATCCAGAGTTGGTCGCCATCGAAGCCGAAAATTTCGGTCACGAGGTTCCACGACCACGGAATGGCGTCTTCCTTGAAGTAGTCGCCAAAGCTGAAGTTGCCGAGCATCTCGAAAAAGACCAGGTGCCGCTTGGTTCGGCCGACGTCGTCGAGGTCGTTGTGTTTGCCGCCGGCACGGGCACATTTCTGAACGGTGACCGCTCTGCTGTAGGGCGGTACTTCGTCACCGACGAAGTACGGCTTGAACGGCACCATGCCCGCGACGGTGAAGAGAACCGTGGGGTCGTGGGGAATCAGGCTGGCGGACTCCACGCGAGTGTGACCACGTTCGGCGAAGAACGAGCGGAATGCCTCTCGAACCTCGTCGGCCGTGCGGGGGCGTTGCGGCGATGACATCGGGCGACAGCCTAAGACAGTTCGTTCTCGCGGGCCCGCATCGCCGCCTTGCCCTCGGCGACCGCGTCGGTGACCCTGTGCTTGACGCGCTGTGCGACTTTGACGGGGGTGATCGACGTGGCAGCGGCGCGAACACGACGCTTGGCGTACCCACCGCCGACGAGCGCCACGACGAATCCCATGAGAAACCAAGTCAGACGTCGCATGGCGACACGCTAGCGACGGCGGCGCAGAACCGAAAAAGCTCGCTTCGTGCCTGTTGCCGCGGCGGCGACTTTGATGACCGGAGCCGACAGGACGGTTCGCGCAACCCGGGACGTGTCGGCCACCGCTTCGCTGATCGACTCGGCCGAGCCGAGGACCCTGTCGAAACGCTTCAGGTCTCCGCGCGCGGCGTCGATGATGTCGCGACTCTCACGCGTGGCCTCGCGCAGTTCGTCGACCATCGGCAACATGCGCGACTCGATGACCTCGAGATCGGACCGCAGGTCGGCAAGCGCAACGAGGACGCGGTACAGCACGAGGACGAGCGCCGCGAATGCAACCGCACAGAGCACCAACACAACGACGAGCGCCGTGTTCGTTCCCGCATCCGCACCGACCATGTCACTCACCGTAATAGGTGCGTCCGCGCAGTTCCTCGGGGAGATAATCATCCGCCGCGGCGGCGGGTGTCTCGGACGTGGCGACATGGGGCGACACGTACCCAGCGCCGTGACCGAGATGGGCAGCTCCGCCGTAGTGAGCATCACGCAGGAACGCGGGTACCGCGCCGATGTCGCCCCTGCGCACATCATCCATCGCCGTCCAGATCGCCATCGACGTGGCGTTGTTCTTCGGGGACCGACTCAGGTGCACGGTCGCCTGGGCGAGGTTGAGTTGCGCTTCGGGCATACCGACGAACTCGACCGCCTGTGCCGCGGCGGTGGCGACGACCAACGCGGTGGGGTCGGCCATACCGATGTCCTCGCTCGCGAGGATCACGAGACGGCGCGCGATGAAGCGCGGGTCTTCCCCGGCAACCAGCATGCGTGCGAGCCAGTGAATGGCCGCATCCGTGCTGGAACCACGCACACTCTTGATGAATGCGGAGACGACGTCGTAGTGATCGTCGCGTCCGTACCGCATGGCGCTGGAACTGATTGCTGCCTCGACATCGACAAGCGCGACGCGAGTGCGCTGGCCCGCTGCTGCGCCGGTCCTCACGCGTGACAATGCGCACGCGACTTCGAGTGAGGTGAGAATCTGACGGCCATCCCCGAGTGCCACTGACAACAAGTGGGCCCGCGCGTCGTCGTCGATGTCGGCCCGTTCGGCCTCGGTCCCGCGCTCGACCAACAACGCAAGGTCCGCCCTCGCGAGCGGTTCGAGTCGGAACAACGTCGATCTACTGAGCAACGGCGCATTCACCTCGAAATAAGGGTTCTCGGTCGTGGCGCCGATGAGGACGATCGTTCCATCTTCGACGGCCGGCAACAGTGCGTCTTGCTGGGAAGTGTTGAAGCGGTGGATCTCGTCGATGAAGACGATTGTTCGACGACGGTGCTGGCCCAAACGGTCACGGGCCGCCGCCAAGGCCTCACGCACGTCCTTCACGCCGGAGCTGACGGCCGACAGCCTCACGAATTCGGCTTTCGTGGTGGCCGCGACAACTTCGGCCAGCGTCGTCTTCCCCGTTCCCGGCGGACCCCAGAACACGACGGAAGTCAACTTGTCGGCTTCGACGAGGGCCCGTAGCGGCCCGCCAGGGCCGACAAGATGCCGTTGACCGACGACATCGTTGAGTGAACGTGGACGCAACCGCGCGGCCAGTGGTGCCTGGCGCCGCAATTGATCGGCCACCGAGACGGAGAACAGGTCGTCGGCCGTGGCGACCTACTTTGTCGCCGGCGGCAGAACCCGAATGCCGAGGTCGGCCAATTGCGCCGGGTCGACCTTGGTTGGCGCGTTCGTCATCGGATCGAGACCCGACTGCGTCTTCGGGAAGGCAATGACCTCACGAATGTTGTCCTCGCCGGCAAGGATCGCCGTCAGACGGTCGATACCGAATGCAAAACCACCGTGCGGCGGGGCACCGTAACGGAACGGCTGCAGGAAGAATCCGAAGCGGCGGTCGGCCTCTTCGTCGCTGATTCCCAGCTTGTTGAAGACCGTGCGCTGCATCGCGGGGTCGTGGATTCGGATGGATCCAGAACCAAGTTCCCAACCGTTGAGCACGAGGTCGTAGGCGAGGGCGCGCACGCGAAGCGGATCGGTGTCGAGAAACTGCAGGTCGTCGGGGTGCGGATGACAAAACGGGTGGTGGCCCGGACGGGGCTTTCCCGTGGCGGCGTCGATTCCGACGAACAAGGGAAACTCGACCACCCAGACGTACCTGTACGGACCCTCGTGCACAGGCGGACGTCCGATGTCGTTGCGCAACTGACCGAGTACTTCGCAAGTGGTGGTCCAGTCGTCGGCGACGATCAGAATCATGTCGCCGGCCACCGCGCCGAAGCGCGCGATGATCGTTGCGGTCTCTTCGGCAGAGATGAACTTCGCAACGGGCGACTCGAAGGTCGCCTCGGCCGTGACCTTCAGCCAGACGAGACCTTTCGCGCCGAGTTGCTTTGCGCGATCGGTGATTGCATCGAGTCGCCCACGACCCCAGGCAGCCTGCTCTGGGTAGGTCGCGGCATCGACACGAATTCCCTTGATTGCCGCCGCGGAGGCGAACGCCTTGAACTCCGTCGCGGCAAAGACGTCGGTCAATTCGACGAGTTCCATCCCGAATCGCAGGTCGGGCTTGTCGACCCCGAAACGCTCCATTGCTTCGCGCCATGTGATCTGTTCGATCGGCGGCACGTCCTCGCCCGTCGCTTCCTTCGCCGCCGCCGTGACGGCACGACCGATCGCCGCAAGAACGTCGGGCTGGGTGACGAAGCTCATTTCGGCGTCGAGCTGCATGAACTCGTACTGCCGATCGGCGCGCAGGTCTTCGTCGCGCAGACAACGAGCGATCTGGTAGTAGCGGTCGACACCCGCAACCATCAGCAACTGCTTCCAGAGCTGCGGAGACTGCGGCAGAGCGTAGAACGAGCCGGGCTCTTTGCGTGAGGGCACGAGGAATTCACGGGCACCCTCGGGTGTCGAGGGCATGAGGAACGGAGTTTCGACTTCGACGAAGCTCTGCTCTTCCATCGCACGCCGAATGGCCGAGTTGATGCGCGCACGAAGCCGCACGTTGCGCTGCATCCGCTGTTTCACGTACAACAGTCAAAAT
>DAINNS010000012.1:11650-15577 GCA_036735765.1 Ilumatobacteraceae bacterium
GGAACGGCGGAGGCTCGGCAACGTTCAGCACTTCAACGCGGCACTCGCCTATCTCGATCTCGCCGGTCGGCAGACCCTCGTTCGTGGTGCCTTCGGGGCGACGGCGTACTTCGCCCGTGATGCGTACCACGTATTCGGAGCGCACATCGACCGTGCGGTCGACCACGCACTGGACGACTCCCGAATGATCGCGGATGTCGAAGAAAGCGAGATGCTCTCCGTGCTCTCGGCGCCGCGCCAACCACCCGCAAACCGAAACCGTGGCGCCGATGTGTTCGGCACGCAATTCACCACAGAGGTGCGTACGCAGGGAGGTTGCGGAGATGCTCATCACTTGGCTTTCTTCACGATGTCGGCGACGGTCTCAACGACCGCGTCGAGGGGGTACTCGGACTGCTCGCCACCGTCCATCGGGCGCACGGTTGCGACACCGCGGGCGAGTTCATCGTCGCCGATGATAACGGCGACGACGGCACGACTCTTGTTGGCCGACTTCATCTGCGACTTCATGCTTTTGGCGCCGTAGGCGCGCTCGGTGCGCAGACCGGCCATCTGCAACCGGTGGGACAGCATCAGAGCGGCACGCCCTCCCGTTGTGTCGACGACGAAGACATCGGCCGTGCTGCTGGGTGCGGCGAAGACCGACTCGGCATCACAGGCGAGCAGTGTGCGGTCGACACCGATGGCGAAGCCGATGCCGGGCGTCGGCTGACCCCCGAGGTCTTCGACGAGACCGTCGTAACGCCCTCCCCCACCAACGGCCGTTTGCGCGGCATCGAGCGCAGTCGACACGAACTCGAAGGTCGTGCTGCGGTAGTAGTCGAGACCTCGCACGAGCCTGTCGTTGACGACGAAGTCGATTCCGAGAAGTGCCAGACCCTCTTGGACGGCTGCGAAGTGGGCTGCGGCAGCCGGGCTGAAGAACTCGGCGATCGACGGCGCTTGCGCGACGACGTCTTGATCTTCGGCGCGCTTGGAATCGAGAACACGCAGCGGATTACGCGCGAGCGTCGCGCGGCTCTCCTGGCTGAGGTCGACCTCGTGGGCCCGAAAGTAGGCAGCGAGTGCCTCGACGTAGCGAGCACGGTCGCCGGTGTCGCCGAGCGAGTTGACGTGAAGTGCGACGTTGCGCAGGCCGAGGCGCCGGTAGAAATCGTGCGCGAGCGCGATCACTTCGACGTCGAGCAGCGGATCATCGGCACCCAACACCTCGATACCCACTTGGTCGAACTGGCGGTACCGGCCTTGTTGGGCCTTTTCGTAACGGAAGTTCGGACCCGAGTACCACACCTTCCAGGGCACCGTTGGATGGTGCTGCACGAACGCCCGACAGACACCCGCTGTTTGTTCGGGTCTGAGAGCGATGTGGCGACCACCCTTGTCGATGAAGTCGTACATCTCTTTCGTGACGACATCAGTCGCGTCACCGAGCCGCTGAAACACACCGAGGTCTTCGAACATCGGCAGGATGATCTGTTCGTGCCCGGCACGTTCAACGACCGAGGCAAACGTGTCGACCAAGGCACGCCAGCGGGAGGCGTCGGGGGGCAGGATGTCGCGCGTCCCCGGCGTCGTCTGGAAAGCAGGCACGCCCGCAGGCTAGTCGTCGGCGTGACGAGCCGACCCTGAATTGTCACTTCCCGCGTTGCGGACTTCATCTCCCGCGTTGCGGACCTCAAAGACCGCATCGATGTTTTTGATGGTGCGCATCACGGAATCGAGGTGGGCGGCGTTGGCGAGTTCGAAGTCGAAGCGCATCCGCGCAACCCGGTCGGCGCCGGTGACCGTCGAGCACGCCACGATGTTCACGTGCTGGTCGGACAGCGCGTTGGCCACGTCGCGCAAGAGACGCGTGCGGTCGAGTGCGGCCACCTCGACCGAGGCCCTGAAGGTGGACGAGCCACCGGACTCGACCCACTCGACGTCGACGACCCGGTTCGCTGGGTGCCGCGCCAGCGATGCGGCTTCGGAACAATCCTCCCGATGAACGGCGACGCCGCCCTCTTTCGTGAGAAAGCCGGTCAATTCGTCGCCAACGGTGGGATTGCAGCATTTCGACATGCGCACGATCACGTCGTCGGTTCCCTCGACGCGAATCGTTCCGCCGGCAAAGCGTCGCGGCCGGTCGACACGCAAGTCACCCGCAAGGTGCTCGGGATGGTCGGCGCCATCGAGTGACGCGGCAACGCCACGCGCGACGTCGGAGGCGAGGATCACACCCTCGCCGATGTCGGCAAGAAACCCATCGATCTCGGTGTGGCCTGCTTCTTCGACCTGCGCGGCCAGTGCGTCGGAAGCCCATATCCCACCGAGCGCCAAACCCGCACGGCGCAACGCGGTGGTGAGCTCCTCTCGTCCGACCTCGATCATCTCGTCGCGATGCTCGCGCGAGAACCACTGCTTGATCTTGTTCCGTGCCCGCGGGCTGCCGACGAAATCGAGCCAGTCACGCGAGGGCCCGGCATCGGAGTTCTTCGCTGTGAATATTTCACACGAGTCTCCCGATCGCAGAAGATGGTTCAGCGGCACCAGACGGCCGTTGACCTTGGCACCGACGCAGGCATGGCCGACCTCCGTATGAACCGCGTATGCGAAGTCGACCGGCGTCGAGTCGAGAGGTAGCGGAATCACGTCACCCTTCGGGGTGAAAACGAACAGTTCATCCTGCACGAGGTCGGCCTTCAGACCTTCCATGAACTGGTTCGGGTCGACGATGTCGGCCTGGGTTTCGATGATGCGGTTCAGCCAATCGATGTCGCCGGGGGCGGTGCCGTCCTTGTACGAATAGTGCGCAGCCACACCCCACTCGGCGCGGTTGTGCATCTCACGCGTGCGAATTTGAACCTCGATCGGCTTGCCCTCCGGCCCAATGACGGTCGTGTGCAACGACTGGTAGAGGTTGAACTTCGGCATCGCGATGTAGTCCTTGAACCGCCCCACCACCGGCTTCCACCGGCCGTGGATGCAGCCCAACGCCGCGTAACAGTCCTTCACCGAGTCGACGATGATGCGGATTGCAACGAGGTCGAAGATCTCGTCGAACTCTCGGCCCTTCTCGACCATCTTTTCGTAGATGCTCCACAAGTGCTTGCCGCGCCCCGTGACATCGGCCCGGACGTTCAGTTCGCCCAGCCGAGCCTGCACCTCTGCGATTGTCTTGGCGAGGAAGACGTCGCGCTCGGGCGATCTCGTCGCAACGAGGTGGTCGAGTTCGGCGAAACGCTTCGGATAGATGGCGGAGAACGAGAGATCCTCGAGTTGTTGTTTCATCTCCTGCATACCCAGACGGTGCGCCAGCGGCGCGTAGATGTCGAGGGTCTCATGAGCGATGCGCTGCTGCTTCTCGACGGGCATACCGGCGATCGTGCGCATGTTGTGCAACCGATCGGCGAGCTTGATGACGAGCACGCGAATGTCACGCGCCATCGCGACCAGCATCTTTCGCATCGTCGCGGCCTGCTGGGCCTCTTTCGAGTCGAACTGAAGGCGCTCGAGCTTCGTGACGCCGTCGACGATCGATGCAACCTCGGGACCGAACTCGGTCTCGACCTCGTCGATCGTGATTTCGGTGTCCTCGACGGCGTCGTGCAACAGCGCCGCGGCAAGCGAAGTTTCATCGAGGCCGATGTCGGCGACGATCTTCGCCACGGCGATCGGATGGTTGATGTAGGACTCGCCACTTCCCCGCACCTGGTGTTGGTGTGCGCGGCGCGCGGTGAGATACGCCCGATTGATGAGCGAGACCGAGGCCTTGGGATGCCGTGATCGGTACGCGGCCAGCAACGGTGCGAGCTCGTCACTGGGTGCGGCTGCCTGCCGCCTCCAGGGAAGAACGCGGTCACCGGTCGCCATCTCGTCTCCGCTAGTAGGTGATCACCGAGGAAACGGAGTGACCGGACAATGCACCTCGGCCGCCAAGGACGGGAA
>DAINNS010000013.1:0-14520 GCA_036735765.1 Ilumatobacteraceae bacterium
TCATGCAGTCGTTGCGATCGGGAATGGTGCTTCTCCGCATCGATTCGCCCTCGCAGGACATCGTCGTCGGTGTCGTGCTTGTCAGCGCGGTTGCAGTCGACGCGGCTCTGCGCCTCGGTAAGCGTCGCCTCGCGGGTATCGCACTGACCGTCGGTCTGGTGCTGGCCGCTCTCATCGTCCAAACCGGTCGGCAATAGGCCAGGAGGCAGTCATGAACGGTTCCCAGACTCCGCTCGTCGAGATGCGCGACATCCGCGTGTCGTTCGGCGGCCTGCACGCGGTCGACGGCGTCACCATCACGTTGAACCCGGGCGAGGTTGTCGCCCTTGTCGGCGGCAACGGCGCCGGCAAGTCGACGCTCATGCACACGCTCGCCGGCGCACGTCCGGCTGACTCGGGACAGATTCTCGTCAACGGCCAGGTCGTGACCATCGCCAACCCGCGCGACGCCCGTGCGCACGGCATCGAGGTCATCTACCAAAAGCTTGCGCTCGCCGACAACATCGATGCGGCGGGCAACATGTTCCTCGGCCGCGAACTACACACGAAGACCGGTGCGCTCGACGAGGCTGCGATGGCGTCGGCGACACGAACGGTGATGCAGCGTCTGAATCCGCGCTTCAAGAACCTCAGCACGCCCGTGAAGTCCCTGTCGGGTGGTCAGCGCCAGTCTGTGGCCATTGCCCGCGCGGTTCACTTCAACGCGAAGATTCTCATCATGGACGAGCCGACGGCGGCTCTCGGTCCGGCGGAAACCGAACAGGTGCGCGAACTCATCACGCAACTGAAAGCCGAGGGCATCGGGATCTTCCTCATCAGCCACGACATCCACGACGTGTTCGACCTTGCAGATCGCATCAGCGTCATGATGCAGGGTCGTTTGGTGGGAACCGTCGACAAGAACAAGGTCACCAAGGACGAGGTCCTCGGCATGATCATCATGGGCAAGAAGCCCGACTCAGCCGAGTAGCCGCGAGTCAGTCTTTTGGCGTCCAGCGAACGGGTGCGCCGGCGTCGCGCGCGAAGTCGTAGAAACCGTTGACTTCGACGCTTTGCCATCCGCCCGGTTGCTTCCCCGGGAAGGTCACCCGCACGTCGGCGGTCGTTGCATCGCCGAGTCCGAAGTGGATCCAGCCGAGGTCGCCACTTGCGTGGCCACCGCCGATCGTCACCTCGCGGGTTGTGACCTTGTTGTCGATGCGCACTTCCACCCACGCGCCGACCGCGTTCACGTTCGGTGTCGGTTGGTGCAGACGTACGGCGAGCCAGTTGCCGATCTGGGCAGGTTCGTCGACGGTGCCCGCACCGGCGTTGCGGCGCACTTCAACGCCGACACGACGATTGACCACCACGAGATCGAGCATCCCGTCGAGGTTCAGGTCCACGAGTGCCGCGCCGCGCGAGCGCGCATCGTTGGCGATCCCGGCCGCATCGCCGCGTTCTACGAACGTGCCATCGGGACGACCGAGCAACAGGTTGTTCGGGTCATTCTTTGCGTAGTCGATCTGTGCGTCGACGTTGCCCTTGGCGACGAACAGGTCGATGAATCCGTCGTTGTTCACGTCGTCGAACTCGGGGTGCCACGCCGTCGACGGCAGGATGTCGTCTCCGACGTAAGGACGTTGTGCGATGACACCGCGTTCGAGCGCGATATCGCGATACGACGGCCCGGTTGCGTTGTCGGCAAGGGTCTGCAGCTTGTTGTCGGCCTGGCTCGTCAGGTAGACCTCTGGCTTGCCGTCGCCCGTCAGGTCGTGGCTCGCGATTCCCATGCCCCAGATGACGAGGTCCTGCCATCCGTCGGCTTCCGTGTATTCGCGAGGTTCTTCATCGGGCCGAACACGCCACAGTTGCTCGCGCGCATTGCGGTCGTAGTTGCGGTCGTTGCTCACGCGCAGGTCGATGTTGCCATCGCGGTTCCAGTCGGAGAAGAGAAGCGACAGGGTGCAATGGCCCGGCAGCGCGATGCTGTCGGCATACCGGACGCCGTCGGGACGCCACAGCGCGCTCGCGTCACAGTCGTAGGTGTCGGGAACGAGGTAGTTGCCGAATGCGAGCGTCGGCAGTGATTCGCCCGCCTCCCACGTGGCGGCGAACGCCGTCGTCCACGCTTTTCCAGGTTCGAGACCGAGTGACGTCGTTGCGTCCTCGAATGTGCAGTCGCCGAGTCCGCGCAACACTGCGTTGCCTTCGCGGCGCAGCACGACGAGGTCGGCCGCATCGTCGTTGTCGATGTCGATGGGGTAGGCGCCGGTGACCGCAGTGAGGTCGGTGACATCCGACGGCTTCTTCTCGAATTTCAACGCGCCACCAACGGGACTGCGGTTCACGTAGAGCGCGGCGGGGTTCGTGCCACCCGCGAAGAAGAGTTCGGGTTTGCCGTCGTCGTTGCAGTCGAACGTGGCAACGCCACCGCCGACGAAGTGTTCGAACTCGCCGCCGTACACATGGTCGACCCCCGCGGTGGCAGCCTCGTCGACGAGTTGCGGCACGATCGGGCCGGAATCGCCGCCACCCGATCGCAGTGCGACAAGCCCGACAGCTGCAACGATGGCAACCGCGGTTGGAGCCAGCAACCACCGCCGTTTCATGGCGCGTTACTTGGCGTCGGGAACGGGAAGTTCGGCGACGATCAACCACCGAGCGCCGGTCGCGCGACGCATCGCCCACATCGTCTCGAACGGCGCGCTACCGCGGGACACAACGGCCCCGGTTGAATCGCGCGTCTCCGTGGTCACCGTGCCGCGAGAGATCATGCCGAGGCTGAGGCCGTCTTGACGACCGAAGGGAACGAGCAGCGTTACACGCACGTCGTCGATGTCGTAACTGTCGACGACGGTCTGGCCCGTCGTTTCGGCGGTCCTCAGACGTTCACGCAAAGCATCGAGGCGATCGCCGTGGTTGACGGCTTCCAACAGGGCGGCGTCGCGTTCGATGACCGCCTGTGACTCGAGGGCAAGGTTCTCGGCCAGCGTGAGGACGATTGCACGGGCACCGTCGACGTCGATTTCGTGGTTCCAGTTGATCACTTCGTCGTCGACGGTGATCGCAGGGAAGGTCGCCGGATCGATGCGAGTAGACAGTCGCCCGATGAGGTTCTCGGGCTCGCCGGCCAGCACTCCCTGGGCCGAACGCCCACCGATCGAAAGCCCCGTCACGACGACAAGAGCAACCGACGCAAGGACCGCGCCGCGACGCACGCGAACGGCAAGGGGCGCAGCTTCGACGGGTCCGTTCACAATGCGGCGCAGCACGCCCGACAGGTTGTCGCTGCCGCTCTTGGCGGCCGGCAGGAAACGCTCGAGCAATGGTCGAACGGCCGTCATCACGGTGAGGCCGGCGAGAAGGGCGACCTTCGCGCCGAACTCGGTCTGTTGTGGCGCCATCAGCAACACGCACACCACGCCGACGAGTGCACCGAACAGCGTTCGTCCCGCCCTGCTCTGTGGCACCGTACGCGGGTCGGTGATCATGAAGTAGGTGAAGATGAAGATCTCCGGCGAGGTGATGATCGTCAGCCACAGGTCGTTGCCGCACACCGGCTGGAAGGCCCAGCGAGCAGTGAAGCACTGTCCCGATGCGGCGTTCATCGCGGTTCCCGCGCAGAGGACGAGCCAGAAGGAGATGACCGTGGGCAACAGACCCAGTCGGCGAGTGACGAGCGAGCCGCCGACGAGAATGACGGCGTAGGCGATGATCATCGACGTGTTCGACAGCGGCGCCCACCAGAAGTCGAGCGGTTCCACGCGGCTGCTGCCGAGCACGATGAACGCGATGACGAGGCCGAGGTTCGACGGGTTGAAGACGTGCGAACCGTTGCGTTGGATGACGAACTTGGTCAGGAGAGAGAAGGCCGCAATACCCGAGAACATCCACCAGTGGTGGAAGGTCCAGTGGTCACCGACCGGGGTGCTGGGTACGCGCAGGATGAGGGCGATGCCGCTGCCGGTGAGCATCGCGCTCGCGGGCCAGACGAAAGACCGCGTCCTGTAAAAAGTGATGGCCACCTGCATGACGGCGCACGTGAGAATCGCCGACAGGATCTGCGGCACGCTGACATGGAAGCCGAGTCCGACCTGGCCGAGCGTGTGCAACGTGATGACGATCGCAGCGACGTGCAACCGTGAATCGAGCAACCTCGGCAGAACGACGGGGTAGGCCCTACCGCGAATCGTGACGGTGCGGGGAGGGGGCGGTGCCGGCGCGTTCGGCGCAAACAGATTGGTCGTGTGGACGGCCCCCATGAGACCCCGAGATTAGTCGTTGGTGAACTCAGGCGGAAAGGGGCGGCGGCGGAGGACCGAAGCGGTTCTCCCCGTCTGTTCCCGGCTGTGCCCAGAACACGAGGTTCACGATCGGCAGGAGCAACCACCAGCCACTGCGGTTCGTGTCGTGCATGCGGCGGATACCGAACATGATGTGCGGAAGGATCGTGACGAGACCGAAGACGTTCGCAAGGTCGTCAGAGACGTTGCTGAGGATGACTTCGCCCACGACGATGAAGAGGAACCACCACCAGAAGTCGGCGCGGCGGGCGCGCGTACGGAAGTTGACGTAGTTGAGGAAACCCGTCTTGATGGCAATGACGATCGGCATACCATCAACCGTAACGATCTCGAACCAGCAAGACCGTCTTTAGCGGGCCACAAAGTACTTGGCGCGGGGGTGGTGGCAGATGATCGCCGAGGTTGTCTGCTCGGGTTGGTACTGCCAGCCGGTTTCCTCATTCACCGCGATGCCGAGGCGGCCCGCTTCGAGCAGTTCGGCGACGGTTGCGTTGTCTTCGAGGTCGGGGCAAGCGGGGTAGCCCCATGAGTAGCGCCCACCGCGGTACTGCTGGCGGAAGAGGCCGTGCAGGCTGGGCCCGTCTTCGTCGACGAAGCCCCATTCGGTGCGGATGCGGTGGTGCCAGTACTCGGCGAGTGCCTCGGCCATCTCGACGCCCAGGCCGTGCAACACGAGGTAGTCCTGGTACTTGTTCGCGGCGAACAATTCGGCAGCACGGTCGCTGACGGCCTGGCCCATCGTGACGATGTGGAATGCGGCGTAGTCGGCCTCGCCCGAGTCGACGCTGCGGAAGAAGTCGGCGATGCACAGGAACGGCTCTTCCTGCTGTCGCGGATAGTGGAACCGCGCGCGTTCCGTCGTGCGCGAATCGTCGGTCCACACCACGAGGTCGTCGCCGTCGCCGTTGACGGGGAAGTAGCCGTACACGACCTGCGGTACGAGAACGCCGGTGGCCTTTGCGGTTGCGAGTTGCTCGCGCAGGATGGGTCGGATCCGGGTCTTGAAATCGTCGTCCGATTCGCCTGCCTCGGGGCGGAACTGCCACTGGTTGCGGAAGAGTGCGGTTTCGTTGATGTACGCGGCGATTTCGTCGATGCCGATGCCCTTCACGACCTTCGAACCGAGGAACGGTGGAGTGAACACGTGGTTGTCGACGGCGACTTCGGGCGAACGCTTGGGCAGGTCGACGGCGGCGCGTTCCGTTTTCGTGCGCTCGGGAATGACGCGACCGCTCGGTGTGCGACCGAAAGCAGGGTCATCCACGCCACTGCGCTTGATGTCCATCAACTTGTCGAGGGTGTTCAGGCCCTCGAAAGCATCGCGGCCGTAGAAAACGCGTCCTTGGTACACCTCGCGCAGATCCTTCTCGACATAGGTGCGGGTGAGAGCGGCACCGCCGAGCAGAACCGGAAGGTCGGCCATGCCGAGGTTGTTCAGTTCCTCGAGATTTTCCCGCATGATGAGCGTGCTCTTCACGAGGAGACCGCTCATGCCGAGTGCGTCGGCGTTCACCTCTTTGACCTTCGCGATCATGTCGGAGATCGGCACCTTGATGCCGATGTTGTGCACCTCGTAGCCGTTGTTGGTGCAGATGATGTCGACGAGGTTCTTGCCGATGTCGTGCACGTCGCCCTTCACCGTGGCAAGCACGAGGCGGCCCTTCGAGGTTTGCCCCTCGATCTTTTCCATGTGGGGCTCGAGGTGGGCAACCGCGGTCTTCATGGTCTCGGCGCTCTGCAGCACGAAGGGGAGCTGCATCTGACCCGAACCGAAAAGTTCGCCGACCACCTTCATACCGTCGAGCAGGATGTCGTTGATGATGGTGAGGGGTGCGATGCCCTGGGTCATGGCGGCGTCGAGGTCGTCTGTGAGGCCGTCACGCTCGGCATCGATGATGCGTTGCTTCAGCCGACGGTCGAGTGGCCAGTCGCTGCGGTCTTCCTTCACCGCGGCCACGGATTGCACGTCTTCGAACATGGTGAGGAGTGCGGTGAGCGCGTCCGCGCCCTCGTAGGGCTGGTCCCAGATGAGCGCGTGGCAGGCAGCCTTCTGGTCGTCGGGAATGCGCGAGAGAGGGAGGATCTTGCTCGCGTGAACGATTGCCGAGTCGAGACCCGCCTCGACGCATTCGGCAAGGAACACCGAGTTGAGTACCTGGCGCAGCGCGGGCTTCAGACCGAAGCTGACGTTGCTGACGCCGAGCGTGGTGAACGCACCGGGAATCTCGGTCTTGATACGTCGGATCGCCTCGATGGTTGCCATGCCGTCACGGCGCAGGTCGGCGTCGCCGGTGCCGAGCGGGAACGTGAGCGCGTCGAAGATGAGGTCACTTGCACGCAGGCCGTAACGCTCGGTCGCGATCTTGTGCAGGCGGTGGGCAACTTCCATCTTCCATTCGACGTCACGCGCCTGGCCGCGTTCGTCGATGAGAAGACACACCGCGGCACAACCGAAGTCGCGCGCGAGAGAAAAGACGCGGTCGAGTCGGCTGCCTTCGGCCTCGCCGTCCTCGAGGTTCGCCGAGTTGAGAACGGCGCGGCCACCGTTGTGGCGTAACGCAGCTTCCATGACCTCGGGTTCGGTGGAGTCGAGCACCAGCGGCACGCTGACCTGTGATGCGAAACGGCTGGCGATTTCATCCATGTCGACGGCACCGTCGCGACCGACGTAGTCGACGCAGACGTCGATGACGTGCGCCCCCTCGCGAACCTGATCGCTACCCATCTTGGTGCAGCCGTCCCAGTCGCCGGCAAGCATGAGGTCGCGGAACGCCTTCGAGCCGTTGGTGTTCGTGCGCTCACCGATGATGAGGAACGAGTTGTCCTGGTGGATCGGCACCGGTGAATAGAGAGAGGTGAGCGACGGCTCGAGGACGGGCGTGCGCTTGGCGGGTGTCACGTTGCGCACGGCCTCGACGACCTGGCGCAGGTGTTCGGGGGTCGTGCCGCAGCAACCGCCGACGACGGTGATGCCGAGGTCTTCGACGTGGTGGCGATGGAACGAAGCAAGTTCGGCGGGGGTGAGGTCGTAGTGCGTGCGACCGTCGACGACGCTCGGGAGACCGGCGTTGGGCAGCACGGAAATCGGGATGGGCGAGTGCTGCGAAAGATGGCGCAGGTGCTCCTGCATCTCTGCGGGGCCCGTGGCGCAGTTGATGCCGATCACGTCGGGGCGCATGGCCTCGAGTGCGACGAGTGCCGCACCGATCTCGGTTCCGACCAGCATGCGGCCCGTCGTTTCCATGGTCACCTGGACCTGAATGGGAACTTCGCGACCGACGATCTTCATCGCCTTGCGGCACGCTTGCATCGCGGCCTTGATCTGAAGAAGATCCATGCACGTTTCGATGAGGAACAGATCGCTGCCGCCGTCGAGCAGGCCGCGCGCCTGTTCCACGTACGAGTCGTGAAGTTCACCGAAGCCGATGTGACCGAGGCTCGGGAGTTTGGTGCCCGGTCCGATGGAACCCGCAACAAAACGACTGCGTCCGTCGGCTTCGAAGCCACTTGCGACTTCGCGCGCGAGGCTCGCCGCGGCGACGTTCAGTTCGTAGGCGCGTTCCGGGATGTCGTATTCGGTGAGAACCGTCGAGAACGACCCGAACGAAGCGGTTTCGATGGCGTCGACTCCGACGGCGAGGAACGCTTCGTGCATCGATCGAATGACGTCGGGCCGGGTGAGGCACAGCATCTCGTTGCATCCCTCGAGTGCCGGACCGCCGAAGTCATCGGGCCCGAGGTCGAGACCCTGGACGAAGGTGCCGAAGGCCCCGTCGAAGACGATGACGCGTTCGTTGACGGCTTCGAGGTAGGTCTGGCGTGCCATGAGACTCACAAGTTATCCGCACACGATCGAGCCCTATGGTGCTTTGCGAACTAGCGTCCATGGCACATGACACGCCAACCGATCTACACACGTGACGGAGATGACGGCACGACCGGTCTCTTCTACGGAGGTCGGGTGCCGAAGGACTCCGAACTGCCACGCGCCTACGGCACCGTCGACGAGGCGCAGGCGGTTCTCGGACTGGCGCGCAGTGCCGCCGCCAACAACACCGGCGACGCGCGGTCTGCCGAGGTTGTGAAGATGCTCGAGCCGTTCATGCGTGATCTGTGGGTGCTGATGGCCGAACTCGCGACCTTGCCCGAGAACCGACACAAGCTGGTCCCCGGTCAGTCGTGCGTCGCGCCCGACATGGTCGACCGTATGGAACACCTCATCGACCACCTCGACACACAGTTCGAGCCCCCGACCGAGTTCGTCGTGCCGGGTGAGCATCCGGTCTCGGCGTGGCTCGACCTCGCGCGCACGGTCGTGCGACGTGCGGAACGGCACTCGGTTGCCGCCGCGCCGTCGCCGTCGTACGTGGTGCCGTATCTCAACCGTCTGTCCGACCTTCTGTGGACGATGGCGCGTTGGCAAGAGGGCAAGAGCAAGCCCGTGCGCACCGTCTCGTAGTCGCCGGTCTTTCTAGACTGCTGAGCGTGAGCATCTCTTTCAAGGTTTCTCGTTCATCGTCCACCACCGAAGCCGTCGGTGTCGTCGTCGCATCCGACGGACCCGTCCCGTCGGAAGTCGGGCTCAACCGCAAGCAGCTGTCGGCGCGCGGCTTCGACGCAAAGGTCGGCCAGACGATGGTGCTTCACGGTCTGCGTGGTTCGCGCATCGTCGTTGCCGTCGGCATCGGCGACCCGCGCAAGTTCGGCCCAACCGAAGCACGCAACACCGCTGCCGCATTGGCCCGTGCCGTCCGTTCGTCGGCGTCGGTTTCGACCGGTCTTGCCGATGCGGGAACGGGCAACCGCGCGCAGATCGCACAGGCGGTCGTCGAGGGTTTTCGTCTCGCCACGCACCGCTACACCGACCTCAAGAACGACAAGTCCTCGGCGTCGAAGATCGAGTCGGTGGTGTTGACCGCGTCGTCGAAGTCGGCGGCCGCGGTTCGCAACGGTGTCGCACGCGGAACCACGGTTGCCGACGCCGTGTGCATGGCACGTGATTTCGCGAACATGCCACCCGCATACCTCACCGCGCGCATGATGGCCGACCGTGCCGTCGACATCGCCGCAGCGACCGGGCTGCAGGTCACCGTTTACGACAAGGACCAGCTCTCCAACATGGGGTGCGGCGGCATTCTCGGAGTCAACAAGGGAAGCACCGAACCACCGCGGATGGTGAAGCTCGTCTACACGCCGAAGTCGGGGGCGAAGACGATCAAGGGTCGCAAGGGGCACGTCGTTCTCGTCGGCAAGGGTGTCATGTACGACTCGGGTGGCATCTCGCTCAAGCCCTCGGACCCTTCGCATGCCGTGATGAAGATGGACATGTCGGGTGCGGCCGCCGTGCTGGCCACGATGAGCACACTCGCCGCTTTGAACTGCAAGGTCCAAGTCACGGCGTATCTCATGTGCACCGACAACATGCCGTCGGGTTCCGCGCTCAAGTTGGGTGACGTTCTCACGATGCGCAACGGCAAGACCGTCGAGATCCACAACACCGACGCCGAGGGTCGTCTCATCCTCGCCGACGGGCTTTCGCTCGCAGCGGAAGCGAAACCCCACGCCATCATCGACATCGCGACGCTCACCGGTGCCTGCATCGTGGCGCTCGGCGAGAAGGTCGCCGGTGTGCTGGGCAACAACGATGCTCTGGTCGAGCAGTTGCGCAAGGCGTCGTCGCGCGTCGACGAGCCCATCTGGCCGCTGCCCTTGGTGAAGGACTATCGCAGGCTTCTCGACTCCACCGTCGCCGACATGCGCAACATCGGCGGGCCGTACGGCGGCAGCATCACCGCCGCCGTTTTCCTCAGCGAGTTCGTCGGCGACACGCCGTGGGCGCACCTCGACATCGCCGGTCCGATGAAGGTCGACGGTGACGACGGTTGGATGCAAAAAGGTGCGACCGCTTTCGGCACACGCCTTCTCATCGACACCGTCTGCAACTTCACCGCTCTTTAGACCGCATAACCCGCGTGCGCGTCGCGCAGGTAACGGGGTAGGCGCGGAAGGTAACGGTCGGGTAGTAGCGGCACGTGCGTGCGCACGGCGAGTCCGTTCGCATACGTCTGCGCGAGTCCGAAGATGGAGAGCCGCTCGATCGCACGGGTGAATGGCGACTCGTGGCCCGGTCTGTAGGTGGTGCCGAGGGCCTGTGCCGTTTCGACGAGGTCGAGCTCGAAGCCATCCGGGTAGTGGTCGAAGCCGGATGCAAGCCGACGCAACAGCCACGTCGCGGTCGGGCCGAGTATTCCCAGCCAGAACTGTTCGACATAGTCACTGCGTGCCGGGTATCCGGTCGAGTCGAAGATCGGATCTACCCATGGATACACGGCGAGGGTTGCGTTGGTCGTGGATTGTGCGGTGAGTGTCATGCCCTCATGTGTGCGGGAAACAGCCCGTGCACGACAGTCCTATTATCGAAGACGATGAAGTGTTCGGGACAATGACAAGCACACGAGTCGATGCCCTCGTTGCGCGTTTGACGTTGGAGGAAGCGGTGTCGTTGCTTGCGGGCCACGACATTTGGCATACCGCTCCCGTGGAGCGGCTGGCAATACCGCGCATGCGGGTCAGCGACGGCCCTGCCGGTGTCCGAGGCACCCGCTTTGGCGGTGTGCCCTCGCTCAACGTCCCGTGTGGATCGTCGCTCGCCGCGACTTGGGACACCGGAATCGTGAGGTCGATCGGTGAATTGCTGGGCAGGGAAATGCACCACAAGGGGGCACGAATACACCTCGCGCCGACGGTGAACCTGCACAGAACGCCGGTCGGTGGACGCAACTTCGAATCGATGGGCGAGGATCCGTACCTCACCGCCGAAATGGCGGTTGCTTACGTGCGAGGGGTGCAGTCGCAGGGTGTGGCGAGTTGCATCAAACATTTCGTGTGCAACGACACCGAGTTCGAACGCATGTCGATCGACTCGCAGGTTGATGAACGCACTCTGCGTGAGGTTTACCTCGTTCCTTTCGAGCGCGCGGTGCGTGACGCGGACGTGCTGTCGGTGATGACGGCCTACAACAAGGTGAACGGTCTGCATGCCGCGGATCACGGCTGGCTCATCAACGACGTCCTGCGTGGCGAATGGGGATTCGACGGTGTGGTGATGAGCGACTGGTACGGCTTGCATTCGACCATCGAGGGCGTGACGGCAGGAATGGACCTCGAGATGCCGGGTCCCACGCGACATCGTGGCGAATCGCTCGTTGCGGCGGTGCGCGAAGGTCGCGTCGACGAGTCGATCGTTCGTCGTGCCGCAGCAAACCTGTTGGGTGTGATGGAACGTGTTGGCGCGCTGGATGCCGAACCCGGACAGGAGACGACGAACGACGATCCTGCGGACCGCGAACTGATTCGCACGGCGTCGGCACGCGGCATGGTTCTGCTTCGGAATGCCGGCGAGGTTCCCATCCTGCCGCTTGTGGCGCACCCCGGCACGCGCATCGCAGTTGTGGGCCCGAACGCCGCGGAGTGTCGTGCGCTCGGTGGTGGCAGTGCGCACGTCACGCCGACGAGCGTTTCGCACCCACTTGCCGCGCTTCGCAATCGACTCGAACCGATGGGTGCGGTCGTGGCCCACGAACCGGGCTGTGACATCGACAAGCGACTTCCGGAGCCGGATCTTGCAAAGGTTGCGAACATCACGCTCGATGTCTTTGCGACTCCCGACGAACTTGACGACGCAGAGGCGATGCCGATTCGAACAGCACACCCACAGGGACTTCGCATTCTCTGGTCTCGCGACCCCGGACGTCGGCCGGGCGCGGGCCTCGCATTCGGTGCCCGATTGTCATTCGATTTCACACCCGACGTGACCGCGGCCTGGGACTTCGGAATCGAGACCGTCGGCCCGGCGGTGCTCGCCGTTGACGGCAACGTCGTCATCGACAACTCGAGCGCGCCAAACGGCGGGTCGTTCTTCGGCAACGGCAGGGTCGAAGTTCAGGGTTCGCATCGACTCGTCGCGCACCGCTCGCACCGCGTCACCGTTGAGATCCGCCAGCCTGCCGCTGCGTCCAGCACGGGCGGCATCAACGTGGGAATCCGGGCGCCCTTGCCCCCCGACATGGTGGGTGACGCCGTTGCGATCGCGGCACGCAGCGATGTGTCGGTCATCGTCGTGGGCACGAACGAGGACTGGGAATCGGAGGGTTGGGATCGTCCCGACATCAACTTGCCCGGTGAACAGGACAGGTTGATCAGCGAAGTCGCACGCGTCAGCCCGGCGACGATCGTTGTCGTCAACGCAGGGTCCCCGGTGGCGATGCCGTGGTTGAACGAGGTCGATGCCGTGGTGTTCACCTGGTTCGGTGGTCAAGAGATGGGTGACGCTCTGGTTGACATCTTGATGGGCGATGCGGAACCGCAGGGTCGTCTGCCCGTCACTTTCCCGCGACACATCGGCGACACGCCGGCGAACGAGTTCCATCCGGGCCGTGGTGGAGTCGCGCCGTACCGAGAGGGCCGACTTGTCGGGTACCGCCACTTCGACACTGTTGGTCGCGAACCGTTGTTCCCGTTCGGTTTCGGCCTCGGTTATGCCGATGTGGCGGTTGCTGACGCACATCTCGTCGACGATCACACCGTTGCCGTGACGCTTCGAAACGAATCCGAACGTGATGGAGTGCAGATCGTGCAGGTGTATGCCCACGTCGTCGACCGGGCAGATCTGGATCGCGATGAACCCGACCAGAGACTCGTGGGTTTCGCGCGCATCGAGGTCCCCGCTTTCTCATCGGTGGATGCGTTCGTTCGTCTCGACGTCGACGCCTACCGATTCTGGGACGTCGGAACAGCGCGGTGGGGCAGTCGAACCGGAGATGTCGAGATGAGGGTCGGCACATCGTCGCGTGACGTCGCATATCGGTTGACGAGAAAGGGAAAGAAA
Organism: Ilumatobacteraceae bacterium; assembly: GCA_036735765.1. Taxonomy (GTDB): domain Bacteria; phylum Actinomycetota; class Acidimicrobiia; order Acidimicrobiales; family Ilumatobacteraceae; genus F1-20-MAGs119. The sequence continues at coordinate 13,174 of DAINNS010000013.1, forward strand.
TGAGTGACATCGACATCACGACGGCCCACGGACTCGTCTCGACTGCACAGCGCATCACGGTTCTCACGGGCGCCGGCATCTCCACCAATTCCGGCATTCCCGACTTTCGTGGGCCGAATGGTTTGTGGACCAAGAATCCGAAGGCCGAAAAGATGGCGACGTTGCAGCACTATCTCGCTGACCCGGAAGTGCGCGAGTTGGCGTGGCAGAGTCGCATCCACTCGCCGGCGTGGGATGCACAACCGAACGACGGTCATCTCGCGCTGGTCGAGTTGGAGAAACAGGGACGCTTGCACGCGCTCGTCACTCAGAACATCGATGAACTGCACCAACGTGCGGGTAACGACCCTGACCGGGTCATAGAGGTGCACGGCACGATGTTCCGCAGCGTGTGCTGGTCGTGCGGTCACACGTTGCCGATGGCAGACACACTCGAGCGTGTGCGTTCCGGCGAGACCGACCCACCGTGTCGCGAGTGCGGGGGCATCCTGAAGAGCGACACCATCTCCTTTGGTCAGGCGCTCGTGCCCGAGGTGATCGCGCGGGCCATGGCTGCGGCCGAGGCGTGCGATCTCTTGTTGGCAGTGGGCTCGACGCTGTCGGTGTTCCCCGCGGCGAATGCGGTGCCCCGAGCCAAAGCGGCGGGGGCCAGGATCGTCATCGTGAACGGCGGACCGACCGAGATGGACCGCTTCGCCGACGCCGTGGTGAACGGAGACATCAGCGAGGTGTTGCCCGGACTCGTGCGCCTGCCCGCCTGACGCGGGGGAATTCCCGACCAAGTAGGTAGGCTTTTCGCATGGCCAGTTTCCGTGACCTGCTGTCCCAGGCGAAGTCATCCATCACCGAAGTCGACACCAATGAGGCGCAACGTCGCATCTCGGCGGGTGGCGTGGTGGTTCTCGACGTGCGCGAACCCGACGAGTTCGAACAGGGTGCGCTGCCGGGCGTGTTGCACATCCCGCGTGGACACCTCGAGGCGCAGATCGAGGGGCGGATCACCGACAAGTCGATGCCCGTCATCGTGTACTGCGCCGGTGGTGTGCGCAGCGCCTTCGCGGCGAAGACGCTCGCCGAGTTGGGTTACACCGACGTCGTGTCGATGGACGGCGGCTTCGGTCGTTGGAAAGACGAAGGCAAGCCGTGGAAGACACCCGTGTCGCTGACGGCCGACCAGAAGAACAGGTACCAACGTCACCTGCTGTTGCCCGAGGTCGGAGTCGAAGGTCAAGCAAAATTGCTCGACTCGAAGGTCTTGATGTTGGGTGCGGGTGGCCTCGGTTCGCCTGCTGCGCTTTATCTCGCTGCGGCGGGTGTCGGCACGATCGGCATCGTCGACATGGATGT
>DAINNS010000014.1:0-14192 GCA_036735765.1 Ilumatobacteraceae bacterium
CCGTGAGACCGGTGGTGGTGCCGCCGGGGGCGATTGCGTTCGTGCGGATGCCGTGGCGACCGAGCTCGGTGGCAACCGATTGTGTGAGGCCCACGACGCCGTGCTTGGCCGCGGTGTAGACGTGCGGACCGAGGCCCGCGCGCAGGCCCGCGGTACTGGTGGTGTTGATGATCGTCCCCGCCGAGCCGTCGGCGTTGCAGTCCTGGGCGATCATCGCGCGAGCGGCGTGCTTGACGCCGTAGAAAACGCTGCTCAAGAGAACGTCGATGGTGCGCTGCCATTCAGCGCCGGGAATGTCGGCGACGGGACCAACCGCGCCGAGGATGCCGGCGTTGTTGAACATGCAGTCGATGCGACCGAAGTGCGACACGGCCGCGGCGACCAGCGCCTCGACGTCGGCTTCCTTCCCGACGTCACAGCGCACGAAGATTGCGTTCGGCCCGTGTGCCGCGGCGAGTTTCTTGCCCGCATCTTCCTGGATGTCGGCGACCACGCACTTCGCGCCCTCGGCGATGAAACGTTCGACGGTGCCTGCGCCGATTCCCGAGGCGCCACCAGTGATGACGGCGACTTTGTTTTTCAACCGCATGTTTTCGGTCCTTCCCCCATGGCGGGTTACGTTAGGTGACATGTCCTCCAAGCCCAGTGTCAACGTCCCCGCGGGTGACCCGCCCGCCGCACTCGTCATCGAAGACCTGGTGGTCGGCACCGGCGACGAGGCCGTAAAGGGCAAGAACGTCGATGTCCACTACGTCGGCGTGGCGTGGAGCAACGGCAAGCAGTTCGATGCGTCGTGGGACCGTCGTGAGTCGTTCGAGTTCCGCCTCGGGGCCGGACAGGTCATCCAGGGTTGGGACGAGGGCGTTGCCGGCATGAAGGTCGGCGGGCGTCGCCAACTCACGATCCCCCCGCACATGGGCTACGGCAGCCGTGGTGCGGGCGGGGTCATCAAGGGCGGCGAGACCCTGATCTTCGTCGTCGACTTGTTGCAGGTGTTCTGACCCTCGGGGCGTTCCGCCATCGTTCCCGTGCCGCCGAAGACCTAACGTGGGGGCATGACAGCAACCGATCCAGGACTCCGTAGGTCACCGGGCATTTCGTACCAGGAACTGCTCGACACCGATTCGCATCCCGTCCCCGAGGTTCTCCGTCTCGAATCCGCGAAGTACCTCGGCTCGGCCGACATTCCGTCGGATCGCTTCTACACCCGCGAATGGCACGAGCTCGAAAAGCAGCGCTTGTGGAGCCGCGTGTGGCAGATGGCCTGCCGCGAAGAGCACATTCCGAACCCGGGGGACTACATCGTCTACGACATCTGCAACAAGTCGTACATCGTCATGCGCACCAGCACCGGTCACATCAAGTCGTATGTGAACGCGTGTCTGCACCGCGGTCGCCAGTTGAAGCACTTCGACGGTCGTTGCAGCGAACTGCGTTGCGCCTTCCATGGCTTTGCATGGACGAACGAGGGCAACCTGAAAGAAATCCCCGCCGGTTGGGACTTCGAGCACGTGAACCCGAACGAGTTCAATCTGCCCGAGGTCAAGGTCGGTACGTGGGCCGGTTTCGTCTTCATCAACCCCGACGCCAAGGCCGAGTCACTCGAGTCCTTCCTCGGCGAGATCATCAACCAGTTCGAACGCTGGGACCTCGGTAATCGTTACGTCGCAGCGCACGTGGCGAAGAAACTGAAGTGCAACTGGAAGATCGCTCAGGAAGCTTTCAGCGAGGCGTACCACGTGAATGCCACGCACCCGCAGATTCTCAAGTACCTGGGTGACACCAACAGTCAGGTCGACATCTGGGACAACTTCTCGCGCGTCATCACGCCCGGCGGTACGCCCAGTCCGTTGCTCAAGTACACGGTTCACGAGATCGACATCATGCGTGCGATGCTCGACACGCGCGTCGACGAGGAAGTTCCGGTGCAGATCCCCGAGGGCAAGACGGCGCGAGAAATCGGTGCTGCGGCAGCGCGCGAGCGCTGGCGTCCGATGGCCGGCGACATGGTCGATGAGTGGTCCGACGCCGAATACCTCGACGCCATCGACTACACGGTGTTTCCGAACCTCCACCCGTGGGGTGCGTTCAACCGCATCGTGTACCGCTTCCGTCCGCTCGGTGACAACCACAAGGAATCGCTCATGGAGTGCTTCTTCCTCTCGCCCTACCAGGGCACTCGTCCCGAGCCCGCCAAGATGCAAACCCTCGACTTCCACGAGCCGTGGTCGAGCGCCGAAGTGTTGGCGAGTCTCGGCAAGGTCTTCGACCAGGACGTCTACAACATGGAACGCGTCCAGATCGGTTGCGAAACATCGGTGAAGCCGGGCGTCACTCTGGCCAACTATCAGGAGTCGAAGATTCGTTGGTTCCACATGCTCCTCGACCAGTGGCTGGGGGTCTGACCATGTGGGGCATCCTTCATCCGCTCGACGGCAAGCTGTACGAGAAAGACGGCAAGGGCAACCTGAAGGTCAGCAAGGACGGCATCTGGGGCATCTTCGACATCGACGGTCGTCATCTCGAGGGCGAGATGTACGAATGTGACCCTCAGATGTGCGGCTGGGTCGGCGGACCCAAGTACACCAACGCGCGTCTCGACAAGTCGGCTGACCGCTGATCGCGGTCGGTGCGACGAATCAATCGATTCCGCGATCCCGCGGAACGCTGAACCAGAACGTGGTGCCGGCGCCAGGTGAAGAGTCCACGCCGTAAGTGCCCGAGTGGCGCTCGATGATCGACGCGAAAATCGCGAGGCCGAGTCCCGTACCGGGACGTGTCGACGCACCGCGGTAAAAGCGATCGAACAGGTGTGGTTGGTGTTCGGGGTCGATTCCCGGACCGTTGTCGTGAACCGATACGCGCGCCTCGTCGGTGGATGCCGTGACGGTCATCGTCACGATTGCACCGGTGGGTGTGTGGCGAAGTGCGTTGCTTGCGAGAGCGAGAATCGCCTGCGTGATGAGAGCCCGATCCGCGGCAACCAGTACCGATTCGGCCGCCGAGACCAGCAGCTCACGGTCGGGTTGCGCAACCCGGAGGTCGGCCGCTACGTCGGTGACGACCGCAGTCAGGTCGACTTCGGCGGTACTGAGTTGGTCGCGCTCATCGGAGCGAGCAAGCGTGAGAAGATCGTCAACGAGTCGGGACATCCGCATCGACTCCTCGCCGATTCGTGTGAGCGCGTCAGCGACAACGGCGGTGTTCTGTGGATCTCCCGAGGCATGCGAGGCGTAGCCACGAAGCGTCGTGAGCGGAGTCCGTAACTCGTGCGAGGCGTCCTGGACGAACTGACGCATCCGCGCCTCGTTCGATTTCGCCGTTGAAATCAAGTCGTTGACGGCTGCCTTCAACTCGCTCGCCTCACGTGACGGCTCGTCGACCGACGATACGTCCGGCGAATGTCCGCGGGCTACCTCGGTGGCCGCGGTGGTGAGTTCCCTCATCGGACGAATGCCCAATCGCAGAATCCACCATGCCAGCAGAGCCAATGCGAAAAGGATTCCCAGCACGACGAACACGAGCGTCGTGCGAAGTTGCGAAGTCGCTCGATCGGCGGCTTCAAGGGAGATGGCGACGACACCCATCGCACCCGACCCCAGCGAGACGAGCGTCGCCCTCGCAGGTGATGCTTTGCCGGCGAGCGTGCGCACCGTGGCTGGTGGTTGATCGGGTGTGAGGCCGCGGATGTCGGGCACGAACTCGGGGTTGTCGTCAGGGGTCGACAGTGTTTGGAGTGGGTCGCCCTCCGTGTCGATGTACCCGAGATAGGTGTCGGACAATCCTGCGCCGGCGGGCTTGTCGATCCTGTTCGCGAGGGCGCGCTTTTCGATGAACTTCGGCGCGTCGGCCAACCTGGAGATGCGGTCGTCGACCTGGTCGACGAGGTGCGCGCGTTGGACGTGAGCCGTGAGCACTGCTCCCGACACGATCGTCAACCCAATCAGCAGGAAAACGAGCAGCACCCGGGTGCGAAGGCTCATCACCCGACCCGCAAGCTGTAGCCGATGCCGCGAACGGTGTGGATCAATTTGGGTTCCGACCGATCGACCTTCTTGCGGAGGTTGCTCACGAAAGATTCGACGATCGAAGAATCGCCGTCGAAATCGTATTGCCAGACGTGTTCGAGGATCTGCGTACGGGAGACGACGCGACCGACGTTGACGATGAGGCAGTGCAGCAGTTTGTACTCGGTCGCGGTGAGGTGAACCTCTTCGTGCCCACGCCAAACGCGATGGGCGTCGTCGTCGACGATGAGATCGGCGACGGTGTGTCGCGAGTCGACCGTCGTGATGCCTGCACGGCGAAGACACGCCACCACACGGGCCGAGAGTTCTTCGAGTGAGAACGGCTTCGCCAGGTAATCATCGGCACCCTCGATGAGACCCCGAACACGATCGTCGGTATCGCCGCGGGCGGTGAGAAAGATGACGGGGACCTTGTTGCCGGCAAAACGCAAACGTCGCAGGACTTCGAAACCGTCGAAGTCGGGAAGCGAGACGTCGAGAACGACGATGTCGGGTTGGCGGGTTCCGGCAAGCGTGATCGCTTCTTGACCGGTTTCCGCGACGTCGACCGCGTAACCCATCCCACGCCACGCAGCGGAGAGCAGAAATGAAATGTTCTCCTCGTCGTCGACGATCAGGATGCGGGCGCGGGGTTGGCGAGTCACGAAAACAGATTGTCACGGGAACCTTGAGGATTGCTCGAGGAGATTCGGGGGCGAACCGTGAGGAATTCTCAAGGTGTCGTTCCGAACGGCTCAAGGTTCGTTCGGCAAGATCTCGACGGTTCCAGCAGGAACCAAAGGAGGTCACCCTGTGACAAAGAAGAAGATGCTTGCCGGCATGGCGGTGTCGACTGTGTTGCTGTTGGGTGGTGTCGGTGCAACATCGGCATCCGCAGCCAGCAACAAGGCCGGCGCAACCGTGCAGGCTGCGAAAGAACACGGCCAGAAGGGCGCGGCCAAGAAGGCAGCGAAAGCTGCTGAAAAGGCAGCCAAGAAAGCAGCCAAGAAGGCAGCCAACAAGGCCGCCAAGCGGGCTGCAAAGCGGGCCGCCCGCTAGCCAGCAAGGCAACAGCCGAATGGATTGGGCCCGTCCGGGATTACCCGGGCGGGCCGGTTCATTTCTGTGCGCTCAGAACGAGTCGATGAGCTCCATCAGTTTGAGGTCGCGGATGGCCGCACTCGAACGTCCGACCATCGCACTCATGAATGCCTTGCCACGTTCGTTCGACGGGTCGAGCGTGCCGGCGATGACGGCGACGTAGACCCAGAGGTACAGGACGGCGCGCCGATAATCGGCCCAGGCATCTTCGGGCGTGTAGCCCTTGACCCCGTTTGCTTCGAGCGTGCTGCGCCACAGTTCGACGAGGCGCGCTTCGTTCGCGCGGCATTCGGACGGGTCCATGTTGTGGCTGAGCAGATAGGCCACGTCCTGGATTCCCTTGCAGCGCAACGCCCCCTGGAAGTCGATCGCGGCGAGCGGCGAGTGTCCAGGTTTGGTGCCGAACATCAGGTTGTCCATGCGGAAGTCACCGTGGATGAGCGTGTACGGGTGTTGCACGAGCCACTGCTGCATCTTCGGCACGGCATCGAGAAAGCGGTCCTTGTTCGACTTGATCTCGTCGGAGATGAGGTCGCCGAAGATCGACACCATGTTGTCCCAGCCGGCGCGGGCGCCGCCGAGCATCGCCTCGGCGTGAATTCCCGGAAAGTGATACGGAAGGAAATCGAAGTCGGGAGTGTCGACCTTTTCCCAGAACGCGGCGTGCAACATGCCGAGTTCCTTCATCGCTGTTTCCGCGCGGGTGACGCTGCAGCCCTCGACTTGGTCACCCATCGTGTACTCCGACAGGTCCTCCATGACGATGATGAACGATGTCTCACCGTTGAACGCCGAGAAGTAGACCTTGGGTACGCGCATGCCCGCCTTTGGTGCGACGCGTTGACAGAAGAGCACTTCGCGCTGGTACACGTTGAACGTGGTGGCAACGACGAGGTTGGCCTCGACCTCGGTCGGATACTTCACGACAACCGACGCGGGTGCACCCGTTGCATCACCCGAATAGGTGGGCGTCACGACCTCGATGAGGCCGAGCATTCCCACGCCCTCGCCGACGGGTCGGCGTTGCATCGCCGTGACGGTTCCGCCGGCCGCGAGGTGGCCGCCCTGTTGCAGAGCGGCGGTGAGCCACTCGTTGGTGATGTCATTGGGTCGGAGCGGGTAGTTGTGCGGATCTACTGCCATGTGCCCAAACTAATCTCTTCCGGTGGGTCCAAATTCAGGCGAACGCGACTGGCTGCGCGGCGAGATGGTCGCGTTGACCAAACGTCTCGTTGCCCACGTCGAAAACGGTACGACCGACCACGCCAACGACGTCTTTCGCGAGCCCGTCTCCAACTACACCGATGTCGGGAAGTGGCAGCGAGAGCGCGACGTTCTCTTCAGAAGGTCACCGTTGCTCCTGGGTCTCTCGGCTGATCTACCCGAGAAGGGCTCGTACCGTTCGTTGACGATCTGCGACGTGCCGGTTCTGATCGTCCGTGGCGACGACGGGGTGGCTCGCGCGTTCGTCAACGTCTGTCGTCACCGCGGTTCACCGATCGTCGAAGACGATCGCGGCAAGCAACGCCGTTACACGTGCGTCTATCACGCGTGGACCTATGACACCGAAGGTTGTCTCGTCGGACTGCCCTCGGCCGACGCTTTCGAGGGAATCGACAGGGGAGAGTACGGACTGACCCGACTGCCTCTCGAAGAGCGCAACGGAATGCTCTGGGGAATCCTGACACCGGGTGTGTCGCTCGACGTGGCGTCGTGGCTGGGGGAAGACCTCGACAGGGAGTTCGCCGCATTCGATTTCGGATCGTGCGAGTGGTTCGTTTCGTACGAAATCGAGGCAGCGAACTGGAAGCTCGCGATGGACACGTACTTCGAGGCGTATCACTTCTCGTCGCTGCACAGGAACACGATCAACCTCATCACGTACAGCGACGTGATCGCCTTCGATGCCTTTCAGCAACACCAACGAAACGGCTTTCCCCGTCGAAACGTTCTGGAACTACGCGAAATTCCCGAGACCGATTGGGATCCGCTTTCGTACATGTCGAGCATCTACAAGGTGTTTCCGAACGTCGCTGTCACCGTCGCCCCCGAGGCCGTGCTGATTTCGCAGGTGCTACCCGGACCCACGGTCGACACCAGTATCACGATCCAATCGACCTATTCGCGAAGCCCGATCGAGAGCGATGAACGTCGCGCCGAACTCGACAAGCGAGCGAAATTCATCCGCGACGTGATTCTGGAAGAGGACTACTTCCTGAACCACAAGATCGGCGCGGGACTACGCAGTGGTGCAAACAGCCATCTCACGTTCGGGCGCAACGAGCCGGGCCTTCACCACTTCCACCGCATGGTGGAAGAGATCGCTCACCGATAGGCGTCGAAGAACGCAGCCACGTCGTTCGCGACGAGGTCGGGCTGCTCGGCTGCGGCAAAGTGGCCACCTGCGGGCATGCGGGTCCAACGCTGGATGTTGGCGACCTTCTCGGCACCACGTCGCGGGATGAAGATGAGGTCACCCGGGAAGACGGCCATTGCTGTCGGCGCTTCCATGATCGGCGTGCGGTCGTGTGCGGGTTGCCATGGTTCGTTGGTGCGGCCGTAGTACATGCGACACGAGCTCCAGAACGACCCCGAGAACCAGTAAATGCTGACGAGTGTCGCGAGTTGTTCGAGCGAGTGGGTCTTCTCGACGTCACGGTGTCCCGAATCGGTGAGTGAGTCACTCCAGAGACGGCGACGTTCGATGAGCCACGCGGCCATGCCTGCGGGCGAGTCGTGCATCGCGTAGGACAACGTCTCTGGCTCGATGCCCTGCACCGTGTAGTGGCTGGTTGCCGTCGCCATGCGCTGCTTCATCAGTTGTGGGTAGTGCTTTTCTTCGTCGTCGTAGTCCTCGGGCTTCAGCGAACCGCGGTCGAGGCCGGGGAAGATCGGCAAGGTCATGTGTGCGCCGTGCAGATTGGCCGCGTGTGCGTGGGCGAGTTCGCTGGTGACGATGGCACCCCAGTCACCGCCGTGCGCGGCGTACTTCGGGTAACCGAGTTCTTCGGTCATGAGCTTGTTCCACAGGTTCGACACGTCACGCGTGGTGAGATGTCCGACGGGAAGCGGTGACGACCAGCCGAAACCGGGGAGTGCAGGCACGACAACGTCGAAGTTGGCAGCGGCGAGTCGATGGGCAACGGGGAGATAGTCCCAGTAAGTCCACGGCCAGCCGTGCGTCGCGATGATCGGCATCGGGTTCTTGCCGGAACCACGCAAGTGAACGAAGTGAATGGGAATGCCATCGATGACGACACGGTGGTTCGGCACCGCGTTCATTTCGGCGACCTTCGCCTGCCAGTCGAATTCGTGCCGCCAGTAGTGCAGGAAGTTTTCGAGCCAGCCACGCTGCATGCCGTATTTCCAGTCGTCGTTGGCAACGCCGAGGGGGAAGCGCGTGTTGTCGAGCCGGTGGTGAAGGTCGGAGACCGCGACCGGGTCGTAGGGAATTTCGAAGTGGGTCATCACTCGCCTTGTTGCTTTCTCCCGCCGTACTGGTAGCTGCGTTCGGTGCGTCCACCTGCAACGAGGAGATTTTGGCCCGTGATCCATGATGCGGCGGGCGAGGCGAGGAACATCACCGCGGCGCCGATGTCGTCGATGGAACCCAGTCGGCCGAGTGGAATCGTCTGACGAAGTTTCTCGAGTTGGTCGCTGATGCCGAGAACGCCGAGGTACGCCTCGGTGACGACGGGGCCCGGCGACACGGTGTTCACACGGATGCCGCGTTCTGCAAGTTCCAGCGCGAGCGTCTGCGTGAGGTTGATCATGCCGGCCTTCGCGGCGGCGTAGGCACCCGTCATCGGTGACCCGCGCATACCGGCCCCCGATGCAATGTTGATGATCACACCACCATTGGGCATGTTTGCCGCGGCGGCACGCGCGCCCTGGAACGCCGAAGTGAGATTCAGCTCGAGCATGCCCCGGAAGAATTCGTCACTCATCTTCGCGAGTTCGTACGTGGTCGATTCCACCGAGCCACCAACGTTGTTGACCCAGATGTCGAGGCGACCGAACTCGCTGATGGTGCGTCGCGCGATCTCATCGGAGAAGTCGCGAATGTCGCCCTCGACGATCAGCGCGCGACGGCCGCGTTCGCGGATGCCCGCGGCGGTTTCCTCGAGGTCGGAGAGACGACGTGCGTTGACGACGACGTCGCACCCCGCATCCGCGAGGGCCCAAGCGATGCCCCTGCCGATTCCTTGTCCCGAGCCGGTGACGACGGCTACCTGTCCATCCATGCGTACGGTGTCGAACACGCTCATGCGCCTACCATACGCTTCTCCGTGCAACGGAAAAGAGGGGGAGTCATGGCGGGAATTCTCGGGAACCTGACGGGCAAGACCGCGGTCATCACCGGCGGTGCATCGGGCATCGGCCTGGCGATGGCCGAGCGCTTCGGAGCCGAAGGCATGAACGTTGTGATCGCCGATGTCGAGGACACGGCGCTGTCGGCTGCAAACGACGCGTTGCTTGCCAAGGGCATCGACAGTCGCGCGATGCGCTGCGATGTCTCCGATCTCGGGTCGATCGAGGCGCTTGCCGATTTCGCCTACGAAGAGTTCGGCAACGTGCACGTGCTGTGCAACAACGCGGGGGTGGTGCATCGCGATCGTGTGTGGGAAGCGTCGATCGAGAGTTGGGAATGGGTGATCGGCGTCGACTTGTGGGGTCCGATTTATGGAGTGAAGACCTTCGTGCCACGAATGATCGCCTCGGGTGAGCCTGGCCACGTCATCAACACGGCGTCGACCGCCGGAATTCTCACGTTCCCGGGCATCTGCTCCTACGACGTTGCCAAGCAGGGTGTCGTCGCATTGTCCGAGGTGTTGTTGGCCGACGCGCGCAATGCGGGCGTGCCGATACTCGCGTCGGTGCTGTGCCCCGGAGTCGTGCGCACGAAGATCGGGACGAGCGAACGCAACCGACCGGGCAACGTCCAGGGCGCTGCGTTCGGTACGCAGGGCCTGACCACGGCGACCGAGGCGATCGACCCCGAAGAGGTTGCCGAGCACGTGTTGACAGCCGTCCGCGAGGGACAGTTCTGGATCATGACCCACCCCCGCTACGTGGGCCTCGCCCAAGAGCGCGCGAAGGCGATGGAAACGGGTGCGCCGCCGCCGGTCCCTTCACCGATCTGATTGTCGTCTACAAGCGCGCCGAGCTGCGTTTGTCTTCGTGTCGGCCGTCACACACGGCTACATTGACCCCCTGACGTCGACCTGCACTGGGGGGAAACATGCTGGGTGAAAAGTGGATCATCGACCGGACGCCAACGGCGAAATTTGCGAACTACACGCGCGGTAACGCAGCCGATGTCCTCGCCGACCCCGTGAGCCCGCTCGGCTGGTCATTGTGCTGGGAGAAGGGCGTCGTTCTCGGTTGCCGCGACGGGTTCGTGTCGTTCGGTGTGTTCGATGCCGATGAATACGGCACACCACCCGAAACCTTCGGTCTGTTCGGCGGCTACTTCTACAACTCGTTGACACAGGCGCGCCTGATGGGTGTGCGCATGCCGGGTGCAACGCCCGAGGCAATCGATGCCGCATACTTCGACAACACCCCCGACGTTCCGCCCTATGTGGCCGAGCCATGGCATGACAGCCCCAAGCACGAGGCGAAGTTGGGCGAGACGATGGGCTTCGTGATGAGCGGCGTCACCTACGAGCCGGTCGAAGAACAGAAGAAACTCGCGCTGAAAATCCGCGCCGAGCGCCCCGACCTGTCGAAGCTCAGCGATGCGGAACTTGTGGCCCGCGCGCGCGAGATGGGTGCGCTGCTCGTGTCGTTGTTCGAGAGCCACGTGTGGGTGTCGCTCGGTGCGTCGCTCGGGCCGGGTGCCGTCGGCGCCATCACCGCGGCGATCGGCCGCGCCGAAGATGGCGTGAAGTTGATCGGTTCGGTCGGTGATGTCGACTCGGCGCTCATCGCCATCGACTTGTGGGATCTCTCGCGCATGATCCGCGCCTCTGCGGAACTCACCGCCGCATTCGATGCCGGTGCCGATGCTTGGGAAGCAAAGGTGAAGGGCACCGAATTCGAAAAGGCCCTCGACGCGTTCAGACTGAAGCACGGTTCGCGAGGCCCGAACGAATGGGACCCCGCAGCACCCAGCTACGACACGAGCCCTCGGTTGGTGTTCGCACAACTCGACCGTCTGCGTCGTCAGTCCGACACGGCCGACCCACGAGCGGCGGCCAAGCGCAACTCAGCCGAGCGTGAGCGTCTCTTCAAGGAGATCTCCGAAATGTTGGCGGGCGATCCCGAAACTGCGGGCATGTTCGCCGCGGGCTACAAGTCGGCGGCCGTGTGGCAGCAGGCTCGCGAGCGCTGCAAGACCAACAACATCGCCGCGATCCACGAGGTGCGCATGCCGATGCGTGAGCTCGGACGACGTGCGGCCGAGCGCGGCCACATCGGTAGGGCCGACCAGATCTTCATGTTGTTGGAGAGCGAACTCGACGACTTCGTTGCGAACCCGACGAAGTTCACCGCTTTGCTCGCCGAGCGAGAGGCCGACCACAAGGAACTCGCGACGCTGATTCCGCCGTTCATCGTGAACGGCTCTGTGCCGCCCTTGAACCAGTGGAAGAAGCGTGGCCAGGTCGAGGTTGCGCCGGTGAAAGCAGGCGACGTTCTCACCGGCACGGCGTGCTCGGCGGGTACCTACACGGGCAAGGCGCGCATCGTGCTCGACCCATTCGATCCGTCGGGTCTCGATGCCGGCGACATCCTCGTCACGTTGAACACCGATCCGTCGTGGACGCCGTTGTTCCTCGCCGCGGGTGCCGTCGTGGTGAACCTCGGTGCCATCGGCTCGCACGCGAGCATCGTCAGCCGTGAACTGGGCATCCCCTGTGTTTCATCGGTTACCGACGCGACGCTGCGTATTCCCGACGGTGCGACGATCACGGTCGACGGTGCCGCGGGCACCGTCACCATCGTGTCACTGCCGTAAAACGAACCGCTCAGTCGCGCTGGCGAACGTTTGCGAGGAACTGTTTCGTTCGTTCCTCACGCGGGTTTCCGATCACCTGGTCGGGGTGGCCGTCTTCGACGACCACGCCGCCGTCCATGAACACCACGCGATCGGCGACGCCGCGGGCGAAATCCATTTCGTGTGTGACGACCAGCATCGTCATGCCCTCTTCGGCGAGCTCACGCATCACGCGCAACACGTCACCGACGAGTTCCGGATCGAGTGCGCTCGTCGCCTCGTCGAACAACATCACCTTCGGCTCCATCGCGAGCGCGCGGGCGATTGCAACGCGCTGCTGCTGGCCACCCGAGAGTTGTGCCGGGAATGCCGAGGCCTTCTCGGCCAGGCCCACGCGGGCAAGCAACTTCTTCGCCTTTTCCTCGGCGGTGGCACGGTCTTGCTTCAGCACCTTTCGCAGAGCGATGGTGACGTTGTCGAGAACCGACATGTGTGCGAACAAATTGAACGACTGGAACACCATTCCCGTCGAGGTGCGTGCGCGGTCGAGGTCGCAGTCGGGGTCGGTGAGTTCGACTCCGTCGACGAAGACCTTGCCTTCGGTGGGGGTTTCGAGCATGTTGACGCAGCGCAGCAATGTGCTCTTGCCTGATCCCGACGGACCGATGATGCACACGACCTCGCCCCTCGACACCTCGAGGTTGATGCCACGAAGAACATGGTTCGAGGCGAAGCGCTTGTGCAGAGATTCGATGCGAACGAGAACGTCGTTCATCGGCGGCCCGCCTTCGAACGTCGTTCCATCCACGCCGCGAGTTGCGTGAGGGGAATGGTGAGAGCGAGATAAACGAGTCCGGCGACGACGAGGGGAGTCGCGTTCGCGGTGTCGTTGACGCCGTTGCGGCCGAACCGCGCGAGGTCGAGCGTGCTGGCGGTGACGCCGAGCACGGAGATCAGTGATGTGTCCTTGATGAGGAGCACGAACTCGTTGGTCAGCGGCGGAACGATGATGCGAAAGGCCTGGGGGATGATGATGGTCGCCATTGCGCGCGTGTACGACATGCCGAGCGAGCGAGCGGCTTCCATCTGCCCGCGCGGCACTGCTTCGATGCCGGCGCGCACGGTTTCTGCGATGTATGCCCCGGCCACGAGAGCAAGAGGCACCGAACCCTGTATGTAGGGGTTGGGCCATTGCCAGCCCGTGGCAATGGGGATGCCGAAGCCGAGGATGAGCAGCGTGACGAGCAAGGGAATGCCGCGCAAAACCTCGATGTAGGTGGCTGCGAACCAGCGGTAGGGCTTCACGCTCGACAAGCGCATGATCGCGAGCAAAAGTCCGAGCGAGAGGCCGCCGATGAATCCGAAGATGGTGAAGATCACCGTGTTGCGCAGCGCGTTGGTGAGGATGTCGGGGAACTGATCGCGGACGATTTCCCACTTGAAGAGGGCGCCCCCGAGGGCGCCCCAATCGACTGCGAGCAGAATCAACACCAACGCCGCGACGGTCGCGGCATAGACGCCGCCGCGAACCAGTCGCAGGCGTTGGCGTCGACTCAGACTCATGAATTCGTTTTGACGCTTACTTCGCGAAGTACTTCGCGTAGATCTCGTCGTACTTGCCGTTCGACTTCAGCTCGGCGATGCCGGCGTTCAGAGCGTCGGCGAGTGCCGTGTTGTCCTGCGAGACGGCGAAGCCGTACTGCTCGCCGGTCGGGAACGTCGCGGTGAGTGCGGTCTTGTCGTCCTTCAGCGCGCGCTCGGCGTTGACCGGCAGGTCCTGGAGGATTGCGTCGACCTGCTTGCCTTCGAGAGCGAGGAACATGGCGGCCGGCTCATCGAACGACTTGAGTGTCGCGTCCTTGGCGTTTTCCTGTGCGTAGGTCTCGCCGGTGGTGCCGGTCTGCACCGCGATGGTCTTGCCCGCGAGTGCCTCGAGAGAAGTCAGTGCGTCCTTGTCGTCGGCGCGAACGAGCAGCGACTGATCGGCATCGAAGTAGCCGTCGGTGAACAATGCGTTCGCCTGGCGCTCTTCGGTGATCGTCATCGCCGATGCGACCATGTCGCACGTTCCGGCCTTCGGTGCCAGCCAGATGCCGTCGAACGGCTGCACCGTGACGGCGAGTTCGAGACCTTCGCCGATACCG
>DAINNS010000015.1:0-13123 GCA_036735765.1 Ilumatobacteraceae bacterium
CTCACGGTCGGTGGGGGAACGGGCAACGTGCAGCGGAACATCGTGGCCGAGAGGGTGTTGCAGTTGCCCCACGAGCCCGGACTCAACTGATCACCGCCGCGTTGGCTAGTTTTCTCTCACCATCTTCAGAGGGGGATCCATGAAGCCGTTTCGTTTCGGAGTTCAGTCGTACAACGCAGAGACGCCCCAGGCGTGGCGTGACAAGGTGAAAAAGGCCGAGGACCTGGGTTACTCCGCGTTCCACCTCGCCGACCACTTGCTCGGACCCGGACCCGCTCTGCAGAAGTGCAATCACCCGGTACAGGGTCTCGCCGCAGTGCCGGCGATGGCCGTTGCGGCCGAAGCGACGTCCACGATCAAGATCGGATGTCGCGTTTTTTGTATCGACTACCGACCCGCTGCGGTGCTCATCAAGGAAGCCGCAACCCTCGACTTCTTCTCGGGCGGACGTCTCGAGTTCGGTCTCGGCGCCGGCTGGCTCGAAGCGGAATACGAAGCAGTGGGTATCAAGATGGACCCGGCCGGCGAGCGTGTTTCGCGCATGGAGGAATACATCAAGGCCGCCAAGGTCGCCTTCGCCGGCGGTGAGGTGCACTTCAACGGCGACCACGTTCAGTTGAACGATTACGAAGCATTGCCCGCACCGACGAACCCCAACGGAATCCAGATTATGGTCGGCGGCGGCAGCAAGCGCGTTCTCGGCATCGCCGGACGCGAAGCCAACATCGTTTCGTACAACTTCGACAACTCGAGTGGCAAGATCGGTCCGTCCGGCGCGCAAACCAGCACCGCGGAAATGACGGCTCAGAAGGTTTCTTGGGTCAAGGCTGGCGCCGAATCGGTGGGTCGCAAGATGAGCGACCTCGAATTCGAAATCGGCGCATATTTCACCGTGGTCACGCCCGACCCTGACACCGTCAACGCGAATTTCGCCAAGATGTTCGGTATCACCACGGAGGACATGCAGGTGCACCCGCACGCCTACATCGGAACGGTCGACCAGATTTGCGACATCATCCAGGAGCGCCGCGAGAAGTACGGCATCAGCTACTTCACGGTGAGCGAGGGCAATCTCGATGCCTTCGCCCCCGTCGTCAGCCGTCTGACGGGCAAGTAATCTCGCCCCGTATGGGGCAAAACATCGCATCAGTCGGGGACATCATCAGAGTGCACGGCGCCGAGCGCGCCGGGCAGACGGCGGTCGTTCAAGGCGACAGATCTCTCACGTGGGGCCAGCTCTACGCACGCGCGAAGAAGCTCTCGCAGGCACTCTCCGCGGTTGGTGTGAAGTCAGAGACGCGCGTGTCGTTTCTGGACAAGAACTCGATCGAGCACTTCGAGGTGTTCTTCGCCTGCAGTCTGTTGAACGCGGTGTCGGTCGACGTGAACTGGCGTCTTGCGCCACCCGAGGTCGCCTACATCGTCAACGATGCCGAGTCGCGCGTGTTCATCGCGCACAACGACTTCCGCGGGGTCGTCGACGCGATTGCGGCTGACCTGCATCCGGAGTCGATCGTCGTCATCATCGGCGGAGACGCGACACCCGTCGGGAATTTGCGCACGATTGCTTATGAAGACTTCGTGGCAGGCGGCAACGAAACCGACCCGGGCGCGAAGGGCGGTGCCGAAGACGTTGCGTTCCAGTTGTACTCCAGCGGCACCACCGGCCGCCCGAAGGGCGTCATGCTCACGAACAACAACTTCTTCGCGCTGATGCCGCTGGCGAAGGACATGTGGGAGCTCGACGCCGACTCCATCAACATGATCGCGATGCCGCTCTTCCACATCGGTGGTGGTGGATGGGCCGTTGCGGGCATGTATTGCGGATGCAAGTCGATCATTGTTCGGGATCTCGACCCGACCGCCGTCGTGAAACTGATCCCGCAGGAGAAGGTAAGTCACGCGTTCCTCGTGCCCGCGGTGTTGCAGTTCATGTTGATGGTGCCCGACGTCGACAAGGGTGACTTCGCAAGCCTGAAGGTCTTTGTGTACGGCGCCTCACCGATCTCGGAAGACGTCCTTGCGCGTTCGGTGAAGACGTTCAAGTGCAAGTTCTGGCAGGCGTACGGTCTCACCGAAACCACCGGTGCCGTTGTCAACCTCGCGCCCGAGGATCATGATCCCGACGGCCCGAACAAACACCGCTTGCGTTCGTGCGGCAAACCCGGCCCGGGCGTTGGAGTGCGCGTGGTCGACGCGTCGACCGGCAAGGACGTGCCCACCGGAGAGGTTGGCGAAATCTGGTTGAACGGTCCGCAGATCATGAAGGGTTACTGGAAGATGCCCGAAGCGACGGCCGAATCGATCGTCGACGGTGGTTGGTTCCGCAGCGGCGATGCCGGCTATCTCGATGCCGACGGCTATCTCTACATCCATGACCGCGTGAAGGACATGATCGTCTCGGGTGGCGAGAACGTGTATCCGGCCGAAGTCGAGAACGTGTTGATGGCGCACCCGGCGATCGCCGACGTCGCTGTCATCGGTGTCCCGCACGAAAAGTGGGGCGAAACCGCCAAGGCAATCGTCGTGCGCAAGGCCGGCGTCGAGGTCACCGAGCAGGAGATCATCGACTTCAGCCGCGAACGTCTCGCCAAGTTCAAGTGTCCGACCAGCGTCGACTGGATCGAGGCCTTGCCGCGAAACCCCAGTGGCAAGGTGCTGAAAAAGGACCTGCGTGCCCCGTACTGGGCGGGACGAACGCGCAACGTGAACTGAACTTCGGGTGAAGAAGTTTCCGCTGGGGTGCGGAAACCGGCAGTTTTGCAATTAGAACTAAAACGTGCGATTGCCCCGAAAGCGGACCAATTTGGTCGGAATTCTGCTGATTTCGTCCGTCTTGGGGGCGTGTGGCGGCAACGACGCCCCTGCGACCAGCTCTGGCGAAAACCCCGAATCGGTGTCGTGCGCGGGAGGAGCGGTCGTCGAGGGTCGCCCGATTCGGATCGCGTCGACCGTCGCGCCGATCACGAACATCGTGGCCAACATCGCCGGCGGCACCGACGCCGTGATCGAGGGTCTCGTGCCCGAGGGCACCAACTCGCACACCTTCGAGCCGCCACCCAGTGCGGCAAAGACCCTGGAAGAAGCCGACGTGGTTTTCATCAACGGTCTCGTTCTGGAAGAGCCGACGAAAGATCTCGCGCTCGCCAACCTGCGCGACGGCGCGACGATCTGCGAACTCGGCACCGAGGTGTTGCCCGAAAGTGAGTGGATCTTCGACTTCTCGTTCCCCAAAGACGGAGGAAAGCCGAACCCGCATCTCTGGACGAACCCGCCGATGGTGAAGGACTATGCACAGGTCGTCGCCGACACGTTGTCGTTGCGTGACCCCGCCAACGCCGAGGTATACGGGGCGAACTTGGCGAAATTCTCGGCCAAGGTCGACGAACTCGACGCTGCGGTTCGCGCCGCCAGCGAGACACTCGACGCAGAGGTGCGCAAACTCGTGACCTATCACGATGCGTATGCGTACTTCGCGAAGGAATACGGATGGACCGTCGTCGGCGCCATCCAACCCTCGTCGTTCGAAGAACCGACACCGAAGGAGATCGCCGATCTCATCTCGCAGGTCGAAGCAGAGGGCGTGAAGGCCGTTTTCGGCAGCGAAGTGTTCCCGTCGCCGGTTCTCGAGCAGATCGGCAAGGAGGCCGGCGTCACTTACATCGATGTGTTGCGTGACGACGACCTGCTGGGCGAACCCGGAGATCCCGAACACACGTGGATGGGTCTCATGCGGTTCAACTACGTGACCATCGTCGAAGCGCTCGGTGGCGACGCCGAATCCCTGAAGAAACTCGACGTCTCCGACGTCGCGAAAGACAAAGCGAAGTACCCCCAATGAACCTGAAGCCGGCCCCCGAGAACCTTCTCGTCTCGTGTCACCACTTGTCATGTGCCTACGGCGACAACGTCGTCGTCAACGACGTCACCTTCAACGTCGAGCGTGGTGAGTTCGTCGGCATCGTCGGTCCGTCGGGGTCGGGAAAGACCACACTCCTGCGCGCGATACTCGGGATGGTGAAGCCGGTCCACGGCGAGGTCGGCACGGTGAAGGGCGTGCGTCTCGGTTACGTGCCACAGGTCGAGTCGGTCGACTGGAACTTCCCGGTCACGGTTCTCGAGGTCATGGTGATGACGCGCCCGCAACGTCGCGTGTTGCCGCGAATCACCCTCGCCGAACGTCGCGAGGCCAACGACATGCTCGAACGTCTCGGTTTGGCCGGCCTCGGCAACCGTCACATCCGCGAACTCTCGGGCGGCCAGCAGCAGCGAGTGTTCGTCGCGCGCGCTCTCTTCCACAATCCCGACATCTTGGTGCTCGATGAGCCGACGTCGGGTGTCGACGTGCGCACCCGCCACGAGGTGCTGCACCTTCTCGCCGACCTGCATCAAGAGGGCGTCTCGGTGCTTCTCACGACGCACGACCTGAACGGCCTCGCCGCGCACTTGCCGCGCCTCGTCTGTCTGAATCGCGAGATCATCGCCGACGGAAGTCCGCGCGAAGTGTTGGTGCCCGATGTCTTGGAACGTCTCTACGGCGCGCCGATGCACGTGCTCGAACACGGTGGCATGCCGGTCGTTCTCGACCACGCCGAAGGTGCGGTCATCAGGCCGTTCCGTCCGCGGGCGGTCTGACGGTGACGGTCAATCTTGCGGCCGATCTTCTCGAGCCGTACGGATTCGAGTTCTTCCGCAACGGCACCGTCGTGGCGGTCGCGGCGGGAGCATTGTGCGGTCTGCTGGGTGTATTCGTGGTGTTGCGGGGCATGTCGTACATCGGACACGGCTTGTCGCATGCTGTTTTCGGTGGTGCGGCCGCATCGGCTGTGATGAATCTCAACTACTTCATCGGTGCCGGTCTGTGGGGAATCGTCTCGGGCGTTCTCATCGGACGCATCGCGCGTCGACGCATTCTCGGGGCCGATGCCGCGATCGGAGTCGTCACCACCGCTTCGTTCGCGGTCGGTTTGGCTCTTCTCAACCGTTATGGCCAGGCCAAGCGCAGCATCGAGGCGGTGCTCTTCGGCAGTGTGCTCGGCGTGAAGACCGGTGACATCGTTGCGGTTGTCGTCGTCGGCATTCTCGCCACGACCGTCATCATCGTTGGCTACCGACGCTTTCTCTTCTCGACGTTCGATCCCGAAGTGGCTTCGGTATCGGGTGTGCGTGTGTCGATGATGGAGGCGGCTCTCATGGTGATGCTCTCGCTGACGATCCTCGTCACGATGCGCGTCATCGGAACTTTGCTCATCTCGGCCCTTCTCGTCATTCCGGCCGCGACTGCTCGCATGCTGACCAACAGGTTCTCCCGCATGTTGTGGGTCGCCCCGGCGATCGGCGCGGGCGGCGCCTTCCTCGGCATGAACCTCGCGTACCACACGAATACTTCGGCAGCCGCGATGATCATCATCGTGTGCGCCACTGCGTTCAGCGGCGTTTACTTCGCCTCGGGCGTGCGGGGTAAACGACGCGTCGCCGCACTCGGTCACCTGTAGCAATTACGGCGTCTGCAAGACCCACTCGACGCCCGCGGGTGTGTCGCGAACCTCGACATTCGCGCCAGCAAGTGCGTCTCGAATGATGTCGGACAGGTCGTAGCGCTTCTCGGCTCGAACAACTTTCCTGATCTCGAGGATCGCCTCGACATACGGTGCGACTGTCGAACGGGGATCGGCCAGTCCCGACGAGGCCGCGTCTCCGAGCTTCAGGATCATGCCGCGAAACGTGTCGCGCGCGAAGTCGCCGTCGGTGCCCGTCAGAGTGTCGGCCGACCAGTGGCGGATGTCGGCCTCGAGATCGAGCACCGCTCGTGTCGCACCGGACGAATCATGGGCCGCGAGTGCCGCCTCGAACTCGGCCTTGCGCGCTTCGGCTGCGCCGCGCAGCGAAGTGGGTGTGGCGTCGCCTTCCTCGTCACTCGTCGCGGGCGTCGGCAGTGCAACGACGGGAGCCGCGGTTGCGGGTGAGCCGTCGCGGGGGTCACGCAACATGGCGAGTGGGATCGTTTCGCCCGTTGCGAACGTGCGTGATGTTCCGTCGACGCGAAGGGTGACCACGCCGTTGCCGACGACGCGCGCCGCGGCGGCATCGAAGTCGATGACGAGGCCCGTGTGCTCGTCGACGCCCAGCACGTATTCGTTGGAATCAAGTTCGGCTTCGAGTGCGATCAGTCGACGTTCGCCGAGATAGCAAAAACGCGTGTCATGGTGGCCGCCCTCGGCGTTGTTGTAGTGGGGGATGACGACTGCGGGAATACCGAGGTCACCGAGGAGGTTCAGCCCGTCGAGCCAATACGGCTCTTCACCGCACTTGTAGATCTCGTACACGGGTACGGTGCGCGACCCGAGTGTCAGCGCCGCGGCCGACGCGAAGGTGACGGCACCACCCGTGCGGATTTTCGTGTGCAACAGGTCGGGAATCGTCGTGTCCTTCCACTGGCGCAGGGCGTAAGTGGGCGAGCCTGGACCGGCAAAGAGGTAGTTCGCGTCCGACACCAGGTTGAGACCGTGTTGCAAAGCGACCGGGTCGGCGTCGGTGACGCGGGCGAGCCCGGCCGGGGTGATGGTGACGTTCACGCTGGTCTTGAAGTATTCGACCGCACGTGAGGCAAGCTCGGGCGCGTTCTCTTGGAAACCGTACGGCGTGTCGAGCAACACCGCGGAGGTTGACCCGAGGCGGCCGACGATTTCGCGATGGACCTTCACCATGGTCGGGGCCGTTTCACCCGAGCCCATGATCGTGAGTATGCGTGGAAGTGAAGTCATGAGAACAATCCGCCTTGCGTTTCTGCGTGCAATTCTTGCGCCACCCGCAACGGATGTTGGGCATGGAGATCGTGGTCGGCACCGTGGAACCACGACACCTTGGCGCGGCGCAGTGATCGAACGGCGCGTTCGACTGCCTCGCGTTTGTCGGCGGCCCAACCTCGCGCGCGCCGGTCGTCGTCGGCGACAGCGGGCATGAAGAGCAACGGCAGTTCGATGTCGGGAAACAGTGTTTCGGGTTCGTGCTCCCAGAGTCCACGGAGAATCTTCATGTGGCGGTCGCGCGACAACCACGGTCGAATGGTTCCGTCGTCGAGTACCTCCATGTTGGCAAGCGTCCCGGCAATGCCTTCGGCGGGCCAGTCGGGATGTGCCGAGCGAATCGCGGACTCGAGTCGTGTTGCCGGCATGCCGAGGAGATTCGGGGGAGCGAGTTGCGCGGCGCATTCGTCCCATTCGGGAAAGTGTCGGCGCAGGTGGATCGTGCCGCCGTCGACGGCGACGACACCTCGCACCGAGCGAGGTGACCGATGGGCGAGTTCGACCACGACGTTCGCTCCCCACGACTGGCCGGCGACGATGGGTCGATCGAATCCGAGCGTGCCGATCAGCAGCTCGAGGTCGTGGGCAACGGTTTCCATGTCGAACCCGTCATCGGGTTTGTCGCTTCGCCCATGGCCGCGCTGGTCGACGGCCACAACGGTGTGGCCGAGCGCAGCAAGGTGCCGCGCGACTCCGTCCCAGAGACGTGCGTTGGAAGCGAGGCCATGTACGAGAACGAACGGGACCTCGCCGTCGGTGCGACCCGTTTCCCATGTGAGGCAGTGGAGGGCGAGGTCCCCGCGCACGGAGATCATTTCACTGCGCGGCGTGTCCACATCGGGAGTTTCGCACGGCAGCGGATGAATGGCACGATGGAAGCACGATGAACGGTTCGGGCACTGCATCAGGGGGTACGGCTCTCGACGACGTTCTGCGGGGTCTCGGTCGCGTGGTGGTTGCCTTCAGCGGCGGTGCCGACTCGGCGTTCCTCGCCGCGCGTGCCACGCGACTGCTCGGTCGCGAGAACGTGCTGTGCGTCACCGCGGTGTCGGCCTCGCTCGCCGCGTCGGAAGAACGGGATTGTGCAGACCTCGCAGTGGAGTGGGATCTCGATTGGCGTTCGGTGCGCACCGACGAAACCGCCCGCCCCGCATACATCGCCAACGACGGCGACAGGTGTTTCCACTGCAAGGACGAGTTGATGGACGTCCTCCTTCCGATCGCCGCCGAGCGGGGTGCAGCAATCGTGCTTGGTGTCAACGTCGACGATCTCGGTGACCATCGGCCGGGTCAACGTGCAGCCGAGGCGAAAGGCGCGCGTTTCCCCATGGTCGAGGCGGGACTCACGAAGGCGGACGTCCGCGGTTTGTCGCGCGAGATGGGTTTGCGGACGTGGGACAAACCGGCAGCGGCGTGTCTGGCGAGTCGCGTGCCCTACGGAACGCCCGTGACGGTCGGGCTGCTCGGCCGCATCGACCGCGCCGAGGCGGCATTGCGCGAGGTCCTTTCCTGTGCGGGCGTGGCGCCGGGCAACCTGCGGGTGCGGCATGCGGGCGACACCGTGCGGATTGAGGTCGACCCGACGACGTTCCCCGCGATTGCCGAACACCACGAGAAGGTTGTTGCCGCGCTCGAGGCGGTTGGTTACCGATACGTGACCCTCGACCTGGCCGGATTCCGTTCGGGCAACCTGAATTGGGCGCTCCGCGGGGACTCACCGTAGGGTTGCGGGGTCAGCCTGAACGTTCCTTTGGGGGAAAACATGAAGTTGTCGATGATGATCAACTACGCGGGTGGCTTCAAGGAAGCCGCACAGCGCGTGGTCGAACTCGAAAAGGCCGGTCTCGACCAGGTGTGGATCGCCGAGGCATACAGCTTCGACGCGATCTCGCAGGTGGGCTATCTCGCCGCCATCACGAACCGCGTCGAAATCGGTACGGGCATCGTCAACGTGTACTCGCGTACCGCGGCGCTGATGGCGATGACGGCCGCGGGTTGCGACTACGTCAGCGACGGGCGCTTCATCCTCGGTCTCGGTGCGTCCGGCCCGCAGGTCGTCGAAGGTTTCCACGGCGTTCCGTACGAAAAGCCGATGCAGCGCATCAAGGAATACATCGAGGTCTGTCGCTCGGTGTGGAAGCGCGAGCCGTTGAACTACCAGGGCCAAACGGTGCAGGCGCCATTGCCGGCCGGAGTGGGTACCGGTTTGGGCAAGCCGTTGAAGCTGATCAACCATCCGAAGCGCGCCGACATTCCGGTGTGGTGGGCGAGCCTCAAGGGCCTCAGCGTCGAGGCAACGGCTGAGCTTGCCAACGGTTGGCTCCCCATCATGTTCGTCCCCGAGAAGTTCGACCGCGTGTGGGGCAAGCAGCTGAAGGCGGGTCTCGCCAAGCGCAGCCCGGAACTCGGTCAACTCGAGATCAGTGCCGGCGGCATTCTCGCCATCGGCGAAGACAACGTGGGCGACAAGAAGTCGAAGATTCTCGACATGGTTCGGCCGAACAGCGCGCTCTACATCGGTGGCATGGGTGCGCGTGGCAAGAACTTCTACAACGACATCTGCCGCGCATATGGCTACGAGGACGAGGCAAAGATCATCCAGGACCTGTATCTCGACGGCAAGAAGGAAGAAGCCGCGGCAAACGTGCCGACCGAGATGCTCGAGCTCACGAACCTCGTCGGACCGCGCGGCCTGATCGCCGACCGCGTCGCCGCCTTCAAGGAGGCCGGCGTCACGGTTCTCAGCGTCAACCCGGTCGGCCCCGACGCCGTGAACCAGATCGAAACGCTGCGCGACATCGTCGACAGCATCTGACGGACCCATCGTGACGACCAACGTTCCCGTTTCTGGTCTCTGTGAACCGGGTTGGGAGGGCGTGCGCGCCGCGATCGAGTCGAACTTCGCATCGACGGGTGAAACCGGTTGCAGCGTCGCGGTGTTTCACCGTGGCCGTCCCGTAGTCGACCTCGTTGCTGGCTGGGTCGACGAAGAGCACGCAGTTCCGTACACGGCCGACAACCTGCAGGTCGTGTTCAGCACGACGAAGGGCATCGCGGCGACGGCGTTGGCGATGTGCGTCGAGCGCGGACTCGTCGACTATCACCGGCCGGTGTCGCATTACTGGCCCGAATTCGCGACTCACGGCAAAGAGAACGTGACGGTTGCCCAGATGCTTTCGCATCGGGCGGGCCTCTACACGATCGACGAGACGTTGACGCTCGACGAGATTCTCGACGACGTGCGCATCGCGCGGGCACTCGCCGACACCAAACCGCGTTGGGAGCCCGGAACCGAGCATGGCTATCACGCGCTTACCTACGGCTGGCTGGTCGGTGAACTCGTGCGGCGCGTCGACGGCCGCGACATCGGTCGTTTCGTCAACGAGGAAATCGCCGCGCCGTTGGGCGTCGACCTGCACATCGGCCTGCCCGACCGGCTGCACCATCGCATCGCGCCGCTCATGCAAGAGAAGGCGAAGTCGTCGGGTGGCGAGGAAACAGCCGAAGCGAAAGCGGCACGAGAACTCATCGAGCGAATGCTCGGCCCCGATACTCCGGGTGGTCAGGCCCTGTCGTTGTCGGGCATGTGGAACGGCGAGGGGCTGTTCAACCGTCCCGAGGTGTTGCGTGCACAGATTCCGGCGGCCGGCGCCGCCACCAATGCGCGTTCGCTTGCCACGATGTACGCCGCGCTGCAGAAGCCGATCAACGGTGTGCGCCTGTTGTCGGACGCGGCATTGGCTGCCGCGACCGAGAACCAGACACCGGCGAACGAGGGCGACAAGTGCCTCATCATGCCGACGGTGTTCTCGATGGGGTTCATGATGCACAGCGTCTTCACGCAGTACGCGGGTCCGGGCAGCTTCGGGCATCCGGGCTTCGGTGGTTCCGTTGCGTTCCTGCATCCCGAACGTGAACTGTCGTTCGCTTACGCGATGAACGCGCTCGCCGCGAACCTCGCGGGTGACAGTCGTGCTCAGACGCTCATCGATGCGGCTGTTCGTTGCGCAGACTCCGTCTGATCGGCGTCGTCACGACCAGATAGACCGTCCCGGCGATCGCGGCAAGAACTGCGAACACTGCGATCGTCGACCGCACGCCGATGGCATCGGAAACGACGCCCGAGAGCGCACTGGTGATCGACAAAGTGAGCGTCACGATCGCGAAGTCACCTGCCAGAACGCGTCCGCGTACCTCGTCGGGTGCGCGCATCTGCAGGCCGTACGAGCTGAGTACCCACTGCGCACCGCCGCCGAAGTGGGCAAGAGCCACAAACACGGCGGCCACGGCGATGTGAGGGCTGATCGACGCGCCGAGGTAGAAACCCGAGAACAGCAGCCCGGCGATTCCGCACGTGAGGAGAAGCCGTTCGAGGTTTCCCTTGACCAGGCGTGCAGCGACGAGCGGACCGAGTCCGGATCCGACGCCACGCGCACCGATGAGCAGACCGCGGCCCGAGTCGCCGGCCTTGAACGCTTCCGATGCGAGGACCGCAAGTTGGCTGACGATGCCGGCACCGATGGCGAACGTCGTCTTTGATGCGACGAGTGCGAGGATGACGCTGTCGCGCCTGGCGAGATGGACGGCTTCGCGCATGTCGGCGAGTGGGCGAACCCTTCGGCCGTCGGTGCGCGCCGCGCGCTGTTCTTGCATCGGCGTGCGAATCGCTGCGAACAAAGCACCCGCGATCACGAAACTAACGGCATCGGCAAAGAACGCGGCCTCGCGTCCGAAGGCTTGCGAGAAGAGGCCCCCCAGGCCTGCGCCGACCGCGAGCATGACGCCCCACGTTGCACCGAGCAGCGAGTTGGCCTTGCCGAGCTCTTCGGCATTGCGGGCAAGGTTCGGGATCGCGGCGTTGCTCGCGGGGCCGATGAACGATGCGAGTGCTGCGATGAGCGCCTGACACACGAGCGCGACCCAGATGCGGCCGCCCGACGACCCGAGAAGACCGACCGCGCAGACTGCCTGCGCTGCGGAGACCACCACGAGAAGTTTGCGGCGGTCGTAGCGATCGGCGGCCGGGCCGGCGATCGGTGAAGCGAGAAAAGAAGGCAGCGAGAAGGCGACGTAGACGAGGGAGACGAGGAACTTGGAATCGGTCGCGTCATCGACGAGGCCGGCCAGCGCAACGAACGTGAACCAGTCGCCGAGATACGACACGACCTGGGCGAAGAAAAGTAGGCGAATGTCGCGGTTCTCCCGCAGCAGTTTCAGCACTACAGGAACTTCTGTGAACCGCGCAGTACCCGTTCGGCTTCGGCCACGATGTCTCGGACGATCTGTGCCGCGGGCACCAGCGAGGTGATCGCACCGACGCCTTGGCCGCACGGCATGAACTCACGGTTCGTATCGACGATGGTGTCGGACGGTGCGCCGAGGTGGTTGGCGCCTTCCTTCATCGAATGGATCGCCTGGTCGGGAAACTTGCGCAGTTCCTCGGGGTGCTGTTCGTAGTGGTTGGTCCAGTCGTTGCGCACGACGCGACAGGTCTTGCCCGTGAAGCCACGCGATATGACTGTGCCGTCCTCGGGTGTTGCGACGAGTGTTTCCTTGTAGCCGCGCACCGCGCGTGCCTCGGGCGTCGCGATGAATCGCGTGCCGACCCACACGGCATCCGCGCCGAGCGCGAGTGACGCGGCAAGGCCACGACCATCGAAGAGACCTCCGGCGGCGACGACCGGCACCTTCGATCCAACGGCGTCGACGACCTGTGGCACCAGCGCCATCGTTGCCACGGTGCCCGTGTGTCCACCGCCTTCGGTTCCCTGCGCAACGACGAAGTCGCAACCGCTTGCCACCGCAGCCTCGGCGTGGCGTACTTTTCCGCACATCGACCCGACGAGAACGTTGTGTTTGTGGAGGTAGTCGATTGCATCACGCGGCACGCCGAGGCCCGCGACGAAGATGCGTGCACCGCCCTCGACGACGGCGCGAACACCTTCTTCGACCTGGGTGGGGAGCGCGGCCAACAAGTCGACGCCGAAGGGCTTGGACGTGATGGTCTTGACCCGAGCGATCTCCTCGACGAGTTCGTCGGTCTTCATTGTCGACGCGCCGAACGTGCCGATACCCCCGGCCTCGGACACCGCTCCGACGAGATCGCTGTACGACACACCGCCCATGCCGGCAAGCATGACGGGGTGTTCGATGTCGAAGAGTTCGGTGATTCGCGTGCGCATGGCGCCAACCTACATCAGTAGGCGCCGTCGCGATCGAGAAACCTGCGGTGCCAGCGCCGCGGTGTGAACAGAGCGGCACGAGGCTCGTCCTCGAACATCCAGCGCGCGAAGTTCGTGCGCGTCCAACCGTTGGCT
>DAINNS010000016.1:0-12948 GCA_036735765.1 Ilumatobacteraceae bacterium
TCGCAGCCCGCGCCTGCCTGGCCACGCAGTGGTGACGACCTCTACTTCCTCTACACGGGCGGCACCACGGGCATGCCGAAGGGCGTCATGTGGCGCCAGGACGACATGGTCGGCAGTCTCGACGCGCCGTCGAAAGTGCCCCTGCCCGCGCACTGCGACATGGCCGCCCTCGAGGCCCGCGTCAGCAAACCCGGTCCCGTCAACATGCCGGCTGCGCCGTTGATGCACGGCACGGGCGCGATGAACGCGATGTGGGCGCTCGCTCTCGGCGGCGCGGTGGCGACGATGACAAGCCGCACGTTCGACGCGAAGGAACTGCTCGAAGTCGTGCAGTCGGCGCGCGTGAACAGCATCGCCATCGTCGGCGACGCGTTTGCCAAGCCGATTCTGCGCGCACTCGACGAGCAGCCGGGAAAGTACGACATTTCGTCGATCAAGTTCATCACCTCGAGCGGCGTCATGTGGTCGGCGGAAACCAAGGCGGGCCTCCTGCGCCACCATCCGAAGATGTTGCTCATCGACAGCCTCGGTTCTTCCGAAGCGATCGGCATGGCATCCTCGACGACGAGCGCCGACGGTTCCAGCAGCACCGCAACTTTCAAGTTGGGCCCGAACACCCGTGTCATCAACGACGACGGCCGCGACGTGGTGCCGGGCAGTGGTGAACGCGGACGCATCGCTATGCGCGGGCGCACTCCGATCGGCTACTACAAGGACGAGGCCAAGTCGGCGACGACGTTCGTCGTCATCGATGGTCTGCGCTATTCCATTCCGGGCGACTTCGCCGAGGTCGACGCCGATGGCACGGTGAAGCTCCTCGGTCGCGGCAGCCAGTGCATCAACACCGGCGGTGAGAAGGTGTACCCGGAAGAGGTCGAAGAGGTCCTGAAGACGCATCCGAGCGTTCTCGATGCGGCGTGCGTCGGCGTTCCCGACGAACGCTTCGGCGAGGCGATCACCGCCCTGGTGGAACCGCGACCGGGGCAGACCATCGATTCGGCTGCACTCGTCACCCACGTGCGGTCGACGCTCGCGGCCTACAAGTCGCCGAAAAACGTGATCACCGTGGCCTCCATCGGCCGGGCACCCAACGGAAAACTCGACTACAAGCGTCTGAAGCAGGAAGCCCTCGACGCACTTGGCTTGTCCAAGTGAGCCACAAGTAGAGTTCTCCCGCACCGCCGAGCGGTGCGAACAGACCCGCGCCGCCGGCCGGCGCGCACAGAAAGGCTCCCCCATGGCAGATCTCGGTTACGACGGCAAAGTTGCGATCATCACCGGAGCAGGCGGTGGCCTCGGTCGCCAGCATGCTCTGCTTCTGGCAAAGCGCGGCGCTCTCGTCGTCGTCAATGCCCTCGGCGGCAACATCGACGGCCCCGGCGGCGACGCATCCGCGGCGCAGAAGGTCGTCGACGAGATCAAGGCAGCGGGCGGCGAAGCCGTTGCCGACCACAACTCTGTTGCCACGCCCGAGGGCGGCGCGGCGATCGTGAAGACCGCTGTCGACACGTTCGGTCGCGTCGACATCGTCGTCAACAACGCCGGCATCCTGCGCGACAAGTCGTTCCACAACATGTCGCCCGATCTCATGAACCCGGTCTTCGATGTCCACCTGAAGGGCGCGTTCCACGTCACCCAGCCGGCATGGGTCCTGATGCGCGAACAGGGCTACGGACGCATCATCTCGACGTCATCCGCCGCGGGCATCTTCGGCAACTTCGGCCAGACCAACTACGGCGCGGCGAAGTTGGGTCTCGTCGGTTTCACCCGCGTCCTCGCTGTCGAAGGCGCGAAGTACAACATCAAGGCCAACGCCATCGCTCCGCTCGCGCTCACGCGCATGACCGAAGACTTGATGGGCGCGCTCGCCGACAAACTCGACCCGTCGCAAGTGTCACCCATCGTCGCGTGGCTCGCCCACGAAGACTGCCCGGTCAGCGGCCAGGTGTACAGCGTCGGCGGCGGGCGCGTCGCCAACGTGTTCTTCGGCGAAACGCAGGGCTACACCAAGCCCGGCCACAGCCTCGAAGACGTCCGCGACAACTGGGAAGCGATCATGAGCCAGAAGGACTACTTCGTGCCGCAGAACCTGGCCGAGGAAACGGCCGCGTTCTTCAACAAGTTGAAGTGATCCGATGACGGAGACGATCGAGGCGTTTCGTGCACGTGCCGAGG
The DNA here is from genome assembly GCA_036735765.1 of Ilumatobacteraceae bacterium. Taxonomy (GTDB): domain Bacteria; phylum Actinomycetota; class Acidimicrobiia; order Acidimicrobiales; family Ilumatobacteraceae; genus F1-20-MAGs119. The sequence continues at coordinate 2,176 of DAINNS010000016.1, forward strand.
CATGGCTCGCGTCGAACGCCCCGACCGCACCGCGCGACTACGGCGCCATCTGCCCGCCCGATCTCATCGACCGCGGACGTGACTGGCAAATTCGCCTGAACGAGGCGGGTTTCACCGGCATTCATTGGCCCGTCGAGCACGGCGGACAAGGGTTGACAACGGCCCACACCGCAACGTGGATCGAACTGTGCGCTCGCAACGGCGTACCCCCCGTTCTCAACATGGTGGGCCTCGTCCTTGCGGGCGGTTCGATCATGCGGTTCGGAACGCCCGAGCAACAACAACGTCACCTTCGCGCGACGCTCGCCGCCGACCACGTGTGGTGTCAGTTGTTCAGCGAGCCGGGCGCGGGCAGCGACCTCGGCGGCTTGTCGACAAAGGCCGTGCGCGACGGTGAACGATTCATCGTGAACGGCCAAAAGGTGTGGTGCAGCGGTGGCCGCTACAGCAACTGGGGCATCCTCATGGCGCGAACGAACACCGATGCACCGAAACACGAGGGCATCTCGTTCTTTCTCTGCCCCATGGACACACCGGGCATCGAGATCCGTCCCCTGCGCCAGATGACGGGTGAAGCCGAGTTCGACGAGGTCTTCTTCACCGACGTCGAACTGCCTGCTGAATGCCTGCTCGGCCCGCTGCACGGAGGCTGGGGCGTTGGCATGGCGGTGCTCACGAGCGAACGCGGGCACATCGGCGCGAGCGTCATCGGCCTCGAACGTCGACTCGAGTCGATGGCACAACTCGGTTCACGCAGCGAACTCGACCCGATGTCACGCGACCGCCTGGCGCAACTGCTCTCGCGCGGAAATGCATTCAAGGCCATGGGACTTCGTCAAGGACCCGAGGCGTCGACCGCGGCCTCGCTCATGAAGCTCGGCATCACCGAGATGATGTTCGACACCGCGATGCTGAAGGGTGACGTCGCCGGCGCACACTCGATCCTCGAGGGAAGCGATGCGACGGGCATGCTCGCCGCACCCGGTGGCCGCATCGCGGGTGGCACCAGCCAGGTGCAGCGCAACATCATCGGCGAACGACTCCTCGGCCTGCCGCGCGAACCGAAGTACAGCGAGAAGCAGAACGAAGCGAAGGGCACCTCGTTGTGAACACGGTGCGGGTCGACTCCACCGACGGCATCACGATCGCCCTCCACCACCTCTCCGACTCGGAGCCCGGTTCACTGCCCGCGGTTCTCCTCTCCCACGCCACCGGATTCCACGGTCGATGCTGGATGCCCGTCGCCAAACGCCTCGCGGGTCGATTCGACGTGTGGGCGCACGACCACCGCGGCTACGGCGACTCGCCCGTGGCAGACGACTGGACGGTGCGGTGGGCCGCGTTCGGCGACGATGCCCTTGCCGCGGCGCGGCACGTCGCAGCGGTGTCGCCCAACGGCCGCGTGTTTGCGGCCGGTCATTCGATGGGCGGCGCCACGCTGGTGATGGCTGCACTACGCGAGCCGACGCTCTTCGACGGCATCGTCGCATTCGAGCCGATCATCTTCCCGCAGTCGGGCTTCCGACCCGATGACATGCCACCGAACCCGCTCGCTGCTCTCACTCGACGCCGTCGAGCGACGTTCGCGTCGATCGATGAAGCACGGGCCAACTTCGCCTCGAAGCCACCGATGTCGGCGTTCCGCGCAGACGCGCTCGATGCGTACGTCGTCCACGGGTTCCGTCCCACCAACGAAGGTGTGACACTGAAATGCAACCCCGAGCACGAAGCCCGCACGTACGAAACGGGCGGCGGCCACGAGACGTGGAATTCGCTCGCGTCGCTCGCCGTACCGCTGTGGGTGCTTGGAAGTCCCGAGCAGCAATACCAGCCCTCGGCGATAGCACCGCGTGTCGCCGAACAGGTACGCGGCGCGCATTATGAAGTGTGGAACGAAGTGTCACACTTCGGACCGATGGAAGACCCCGATCGTTTCGGCGAATTCGTCGCGGCGTGCGCGAAGACCGTCGTCGGATGACCCACGTCCAGCGAATCGACGACTGGGTCGACACGCGGCTCGAGCCCGCGCGCCACAACTCACTCGCACAAGGCTTTTTCTCTCTTCTCAGTCGCGCCGGTGAGTTCAGCCTCATCTGGCACGCGGTCATCTGGGTGCGCGCCATCGGAAGCGAATCTCGCGCCGGCGAAGCACTCGTCTTTTCGTTGCTGCTTGGCGCCGAAAGTCTGGTGGTGAATCAGGGCCTGAAGCGCGTGTTCCGACGCAGTCGGCCGAACGCAAGCGGCGACGACCGCTTCAGCGTGCGCACGCCGGTCACGTCGTCGTTTCCCAGTGGACACTCGTCATCCGCGTTCTTTGCGGCCACCGTGCTCGCGGGGCTCGTGCCGGGTGCTTGGACGGCGACCTTCTTCGTCCTTGCCGCTGGAGTGGCGCTCAGCCGCGTGATGGTCCGCCTTCACCACTTCTCCGACATTCTCGGCGGCGCCCTCGTCGGGGCAGCCCTTGGGCTTCTTGCGACACCGCTTGTAGGTTGAGCGCGTGACGCGCTCGTTTGCAGTGACCTGGGATTACCGATGCCCCTACGGGCGCATCGTTCACGACCATGTCGTCACCGGTCTCCTTGCCGGCGCCGACTGGAACGTGACGTTCCTGCCGTATTGCCTCGGCCAGTCGAACCGCGACCCCGGACTGCCACCGATCTGGGAAACACCACAGGCCGACTCGGGACTCTTCGCCCTGCAGGTCGGCGTGGCGGCCCGCGATGCGGATCCTGCCCGATTCCCGACCTTCCACCATGCGGTCTACGAATACCGCCACACGCGCGCGGGCAACCTCAACGATCGCGACGCGATCGCCGCAATGCTGACCGACGCGGGCCTCGATGCGAGCACCGTCTTCGACCACGTCGAGAGCGGCGAACCTTTGCGCACCATCGCACGCGAGCACATGCAATACGTCAACAGCCACGACGTGTGGGGCGTGCCCACGTTCGTCGTCGACGACAAGGCGGTCTTCGTGCGCCTTCTCCGCACCTCCGACGGCAACGCCGAGACAGCCATTGCAACGATCGATCGCATTCTCGACAACATCGACTGGCCGATACTCAACGAGTTCAAACACACGAGTGTTCCGCAGTGACGGTCGAACGATGACCGAGCGAATGACCGACGCCGAGGGCCTGATGTGGCGTCTCGAGAAGGACCCCTTTCTCTCGTCCACGTTCTCGAACATCTCGATCCTCGATCGACCGATGAACGTCGAGGCGTTCATGCGACGCATGAACCGCGCCACGATCGCCTTCCCACGGCTGCGCCAACGCGTGCAACCTGCTCCGGCCAATCTCGGAGCACCGTTCTGGCAGCCCGACCCGCACTTCGACCTCGCCCATCATGTGCGCCACATCGCACTGCCGGGCGAAGGCTCGCTGCGACAACTCCTCGACCTCGCGACGCTTTTCACCGCCGATCCGTTCGACCGCGCACGGCCGCCGTGGCAATTCCTCATCGTCGAGAACCTTGCGGGCGGCCGCAGCGCGCTCATCAGCAAGATCCATCACACGATCACCGACGGTGAGGGTGGCGTGCTGCTCTCGATGCAGTTCATCGACCTCGAACGCGACACCCCCGAACCCGCACCACTGCCCGAACCAGAACTCGCCGAGTCCCATCCCGACGACGAGGCCGCCGACGTGTTGCGCGCGGCGATGGGCGACGCCTTGCGCATTCCCCTGTCGTTCGTCAAGCAGGTGCGCGACGCGCTCAGTGATCCCGCCAGCCTCCCGTCCACCGGTGCCGAAACCGCCGCGAACGTTCGCGCCGTTTTGAAGCAACTCGGTGACACCGACCCCGCCCGGAGTCCGTTGTGGACAAAACGGTCGCTCGGCCGCCGCCTCGAGGCGCTATCGGTGCCCTACAGCACGATGCGCGATGCGTCGAAGGCTCTCGGAGGCAAGTTGAACACCGCGTTCGTCACCGCGGCGGCCGACGCCGCGGGCGAATACCACCGTCGCCTCGGCGCACCCGTCGAAGCACTGCGCACGTCGATGGCGATCAGCACCCGCACCGACGAAGCCGCATCGAACGCCTTCACGCTCGTACGACTGATCGTGCCGACCGCCGAGATGCCCATCGAAGAGCGATTCGCGGCCATCAACGAAATGGCGACCTCGGTGCGAAGCGGTTCGGGTGACGCCACCCTCGACACCCTCGCTGGTCTCGCGCAAGCCTTGCCCATCTCCGTTCTCACGCGACTCGCCCGCGCACAGAGCCAGACGGTCGACTTCGCAACGTCGAACGTTCGCGGAGCCGGTATTCCCCTCTTCATCAGTGGCGCACGCATTGTCGCCAACCACCCGGTGGGCCCGCTCGGCGGGGTCGCATTCAACCTCACGCTTCTCAGCAACGACGGCAACCTCGACATGGGACTCCATGTCGACACAGCCGCCGTGCGCGATCCCGAACTTCTCCGCACGTGCATCGAGGATTCATTCGCAAAGATCGCTCGATTCGCACCGAGTCAGGCCCAAAAGGAAGCGGCCACCAATGACGCAGCGACCATTGATGTCGCGGACAAAGATGCCACGCCGACAACCGGCGTGGAGGAAGTCAGGAAGCCGCGCTGGTGGCGGCGACTGCGGGCTTCGACGCCGCAGTGAGGATCGACCGCAGGTCGAGAAGAAGATCCGCAACCTCTCCACTGGAGACGAGTTCACGGCGCAGCATTTCGGCAAGAGCCTTGTCGACGATCGCAAGTGCTTCGTTGACGGCTGCGGCAGTGCTGCCGGCGTCGTGGCCTTCGGTCGTCTCGAGGATTGTTCCGTTCACTGCTTGCCTCCGCCTTTTCGCTGAAGAGCCCTGCCTTCGCAAGACTCTTTTTGTCTAGCAGCAAGCGTGACTTGCCCCACCACCGACCTGCCGTGACTTTACCCACAGGTTCGTCACGGGTCGTGTCATTGACCCCACGATCTACGATCAACGACCGATGGACATCACATCCGCCTCCCACGTCGTCGTCACCGGAGCTGCAGGGGGTATCGGCCGCTCACTCGCCCGCGCGTTCCATGCGGCAGGCGCACGCGTGACGATCACCGATCTCGACGAAGAACGTCTCGTTGCGGTCTGCAACGACCTCAACGCCGCACGAGCCGATTCCGCGACCGCACTCGCCGCCGACATCGGCAGCCGCGCCGGAAACGTCGCTGTCATCGACCATGCACGCGCGCGATTCGGCGCCATCGATCTGTTCTTCGCGAATGCCGGAGTCGGGATGGGCACCGATCTCGAGAACGCGAGCGACCGCGACTGGGACATCAGTTTCGCCGTCAACGTCCACGCACACCGCTACGCCGCCGAACTGCTGATGCCCGATTGGCTCGCGCGCAAGAGCGGATACTTCTGCTCTACAGCTTCAGCGGCGGGACTTCTCGCACAGATCGGTTCGGCTCCGTACTCGGTGACGAAGCACGCCGCGGTCGCGTTCGCCGAATGGTTGTCGATCACGTACCACGACCGTGGACTGCGCGTGAGTTGTCTCTGCCCACAGGGCGTGAACACGAACATGTTGAATCCCGACAAGTCCCCCGATGGACCGGGTTTCGCATCCGCGGGCGACGTGGTCAAGGCCGCCGGCGCGGTTCTCGAACCCGACGACGTCGCGCGCGTCGTGCTCGACGCAGTTCGCGAGGAACGCTTCCTGATCCTTCCGCATCCCGAGGTCGAGACCTACATGACGACCCGCGCCACGCAGCACGCCCGGTGGTTGGGCGGCATGCGCAAACTGCAGTCCCGCGTCTTCGGCGCCTGACTCTTCCTGTCGCACCCACCCCCTACCGTGGGGTTCATGCGACTTCGTCTGTTCGCCGCACTCGGTGCGGTCCTCGCCACGTCGATCCTCACGGTTGCACTCGCTGCTTCACCCGTCGGTGCCGCACCATTCAGCTACACCTCCGTCTCCACCGGGTACCACCGCACGTGCGCGGTCACCACCGATGGCCTCGGCTTGTGCTGGGGATGGAACCATTCGGGAAGTCTCGGCACCACCGATCGCTCCTCGACGGTTTTCACCCCGTCGCTCATCACGCTTCCGGCTGGTGAGCGATTTCGCGACATCGCCGCGGGTTCGTATTTCACGTCGTGCGGCCTCACCGAGTCGGGCAACGTCTACTGCTGGGGAGAATCGGGGGCGCCCGGACGACTGCTTCTTCCCGCGGGCGTGGTTGTGACGCAACTCAGTGTCGGCGCATCGCAGGTCTGCGCACTGACGTCCGAACAACACCTGTATTGCCACGGTGACTGGAACTCGGGCGAACTCGGTATCGGCGACGCCGAGTACACGCACCTGCCCGTGCGCGTTCAACTTCCCGACGCGGCGGTTCCCGCGTTCGTCTCGGCGGGAATCGGCTTCACCTGCGTCGTCGCCACTTCGGGCGCCGCCTACTGCAGCGGCGTGAATGCGGCCGGACAACTCGGCAACGGCGGCATCGGCACCACGAAGGTGTTCACGCGAGTGGCAATGCCCGCGGGTGTCGCCTTCTCGGCGATCAGTGCGGGCCTCGAACGTGCCTGCGCGGTCGACACGACCGGCGGGGGCTGGTGCTGGGGTCAGAACTACAACGGCGCACTCGGCGACGACACCTACACACACAGCCGCACACCCCGCGCTGTCGCCGTTGCACCCGGAACCACGCTCACCGACATCCAAACCGGCTGGTACCACACGTGTGCGATCACGGCCACCGGAACCACGCTGTGCTGGGGCAGCAACGACCAGGGCGCTCTCGGCTGGGGCCAAACCTATGGTGGCAAGACCATTCGTATCGCGGCCCTGCCTGACGGCGTGCAGGCACGACAACTCGAGGTTGGTCTCGCCGGAACCTGCATCAACTCCACCGATGGCCGCATCTTCTGCTGGGGCTCGAACCTGCGCGGCAGCGTGGGTAACGGCACCGCAGCACCCGTCTACACGCCGGCCGAGGTGTTGCGGGTCGGCACGCCCGACGTGACACGCCCCACGTTCGAGACCGTGGCCACCCACTCAGCCGTGGTGTCGGGCGCTTTCGTTCCCAACGGCGCGACCACCAGCGCCACCGTGGTCGTTTCCACAAATCCATCGTTCGACGATGCTCGAACGATCATCGTTCCCCTGCGCCGTCAACAGCAATCGACGCTGGCGCAACTCTTCGCACCGGTGAATTTCTCGGTGACCGTCTCCGCACTGCGGCCGGCAACCGAATACCACGTCAAAGTCCGCACAAACAACACATTCGGGTTGAGTGACTCGCCAACTTCGTCGTTCGTCACTCCCGGATCAGCGCCATCAGTTGTCACGACATGGGCCACCGACATCGGCGGTGACACTGCAACCATCAGCACAACCGTCGACCCCGGCCTGCTCGACACGTCGGTTCACGTCACGTTCGCAACCGACGCGGCGTTCACACATGACGTGCGCACCGTCGCCTTGGGCACCGCCGAAGGCTCTGGAGAATCTTCTCTTACGACGACGCTCACGGCGCTCGCTGCACGCACGCCCTACTTCGCCCGTATCGAGGCCTCGAACGAAGTCGGAACCACCACCGGCGAAACAATCACATTCGCCACGATCGGGGATGCCCCCGTGATCGGTGATCTCCGTGCCGTGGGTGGCCGGAAAGTCGGAACGGTCACACTTGCTCTCGACGCGGGACTCCTGCGCACCAACGCCATCGTCGCCTATCGCCCATCGGGATCGGTTGGTTCCTGGCAGTCGATGCAGCGCGAAGTCGACGCGTCAGCCACCGAAGTGAGCTTTACCCTCACGGGCCTTCAGGCGGCCACCACGTACGACGTCAAGGCAACCGCCACCAACGCAGTCGGCGGTGACTCCACCGAAGGCGTGTCATTCACGACCACGGGCGGCGCCCCCACGATCGTCACCCCCGAAGCCCACGACGTCGCTGATACCAGCGTCACGCTGCGCACGTCCGTCGACAGCAACGAGTTCGCCACCCGCGTCACCCTGCAGATCGACACCAGTGATTCCTTCTCGAACTACGACGAATGGTTCGCCGGCAGCGCGGTAGCCGGCTCGGTGTCACAGATCTCGCTCGACGTCAGCGAACTCGTCGATTCGTCGGTGTATTACGCCCGCTTCGTTGCGGTGAATGCGAAAGGATCCACCGTCAGCGAGGTCGTTTCGTTCACCACCAGCACTCCCGTCGGCAAATTGTTGAAGCGCCGCACCGACCCCGTCGACCCCGAGCCCATCGTCGAACCCACGCCACCCGGTGCGTCCGCACCCCCGATCACCGACGAACCTGTCCTGGTCCTCGCCTCCCCGACGAACCCCAGAAGGCCGAGCGCGAGAATGGCCGTCAAGGCATCGGTCGCGAAGACCACTCCCGCCAGGAAGCCGGTGAAGAAGTCACCCAAGTCGCCGGTGAAGAAGCGATCGATCGCGCGCTAAACGCCGAACGCCGTCACGAACGAATCGAGCGCGGGTCGGTCGCCGAACACTTCAGCCCCGGCCTCGATCGCTTCATCGATGGTGATGCGACGCCACAGCGCCAACAGCAACAGTTGCGCGGGTCCGCGGAAGGCAACGTCACCCTTGCCGTGTTCGCGAGTTACAACGACACCACTCGCACCGGGACCCAGCATCCACTCACCATCGGTGTCGCTGCAGTGCAGGTGCACCGTGCGCGCCAACGACACCTTGTCGCCGAACCACGGCAGGAACACCGCGAACTTCTCGTCGATGCCGTCGGCACAAACGACCTCGTCGGTTGCCGACAACTCCCCCGCTGCGATGTCGGCGTCGAACCGGTGAACCAGCACCTCGTGGGCCATGCGGCGTTTCACCCAAGCCGCGGGCTTCGGGCCGGCAAAGGTCCACACCGCCTCGTCGTCGGGAGTGTTCTCGAGAAGGTGCTCGAGGCGGTTCGCCCCCTGCGTGAACAAATCGACCAGGCCGTCGGCGGAGTCGGGTCGTTCGAGGCGTGGCAGGTCTTTCGGGCTCTGTGCGTCGGTGGTCAGCATCCCGTGGAACATCGCCTGCACCTTGCACATGTGGAACACCAACTCGGCCGCGTCCCAACCCGGGCACGCCGCCACCGGCGCAGTCCACCCGGCCGCACGCGCCGCCGTGATGAACCGTGCGTTCTCGTCGGACAGCACGTGGAGGTGGTTGCGGGGACGCAGATCGAGATACGAACCGATCATCGTCGGGCTATTTCAGGAGTTGTGCGAGTTCACGCCACTGGGCCATGGGCAACGCGGCGCCGTCGTGCATCAGCACCTGCACGCACACGTGGTCCGCACCCGCGTCGTGGTGCTCTTTGATGCGTGCACCGATCTTGTCGAGGGTACCCCAGCACACGATTTCATCGACCAATCGATCGGACTGCTCTTTGATCTCGTCGGCACTGAAGCCGAGGCGCATCAGGTTGTTCGCGTAGTTGGGAAGACGCGTGTAGACCGACATGTTCTTGCGCGCCGTTTCGCGGGCCTTTTCTGCGTCGGTCTCGAAGATCACCATCTGCTCTGGCGCAAGCAGCTTGTCGGGACCGAGAATCGCACGGGCCTCGGCAGTGTGCTGCGGCGTGGTGAAGTACGGATGCGCACCCGACGTGCGGTCGCGCGACAGTTCGAGCATCTTCGGGCCGAGTGCAGCCAGCACACGATGCAACGGGCCCGACGGCGCCACGCCGAAGTAGGGAACGCTGTCCATGTTGTCGAGGTATTCGACCATCGTTGAATACGGCTTTTCGTAGGGCGACTTGTGCAGCTTCGTCACCATGTGGCCGTGGCTCACACCCATTCCCAACACGAAGCGGTCGGGGTAAGCCTCGGACAACGCCTTCCAGCCGGCCTGCATCGCCATTGCCGTGCGGGCGGCAATGCTGGCGATTCCGGTGGCGGCCTTCAATTTCGACGACGCCCCGAGGATCATCGTCGCGTTCACGAACGCTTCGCGTCCCACGGTCTCCGGGTACCAGTACGTGCCAAATCCGAGACCCTCGATCTCTTGCACCACGTCGCGCACCTTCGCGCCCGGCACTCCGTCGAGCGCCCCGCTCCACAGGCCGATGCGGCCGAGGTCGGGTTTCGGAAAGTTCTGGGGGGCTGTGGCGTTGCTCATGCGCCGACGTTACCGCCCGCAAGCCAGAGGTCGATGAGTCGTCGGGCGATGGAGATACCAGGAGGGATCATCGGAATCTCGTCACGTCGGAACCACTGGGCGTCGGCGATCTCGACGGGATCGCACACAATGTCACCGTGGAGCCAATCAGCGCGGAACCCGAGCATCAGCGAGTGCGGAAACGGCCACGGTTGGCTGCGGATGTAGCGCACGTTGCCGACGGTGACACCGACTTCCTCGAGCGTTTCCCGAACGACGGCCTCTTCCAGCGTCTCGCCCGGCTCGACGAATCCGGCGAGGCACGAATACATCGGCTGCTTCCACTGCACACCACGGGCGAGCAACGCCTCTTCGTCATCACCGTCGCCGCGCGTCACCAGCGTGATGATCGCCGGAGCAAGGCGCGGGAATGCCGAGAGACCACATGCAGGACAACGCATCGCACGTTCGTTGTCGAGCCGTTTCGTTGCCTCACCACACCGGCCACAGAAGCGGTGGGTGCGGGCCCACTCGACCAACTGCACCGCACGTCCGGCGGCCAGCCAGTCGTTTTCGTGGTTGCGCCCGTGGAAGGAAAAGAGATCGAGCGACGCCCCATCGGCCGGGTCGAGTCCGTGCGGCACATCGACCGCCCACACGGCGACGTCTCCCATCATCCCGATGAAGTGGATGTGCCACTCGCTTGCTGCCGGTTCGTC
>DAINNS010000017.1:0-12861 GCA_036735765.1 Ilumatobacteraceae bacterium
GATGACCACACCGGGCCTCGAAGTCGACCACGTGAACGTGGCATTCGGCGACACGCCCGTGCTCGTCAACGTCTCGCTACGGCTAGAACGCGGTGAAATCGTCGCTGTGCTGGGGCCGAGCGGGTCGGGCAAGTCGACGCTCCTGCGCGCGATCGCGGGCCTCGTCGAGATCGGTTCCGGAACGGTCCGCGTCGACGGCGTCGACATGCGGGGCGTCGCGACGCACCGTCGCGGCGTTGGCTTCGTTTTCCAGAACAACCAACTCTTTCCGCACCTCGACGTGGCCGCCAACGTGGCTTACGGCCTGCGCATTGCACGCGTGCCGTCGGCGCAACGCAACGCCCGCGTCACGGAACTGCTGTCGCTCGTCGGTTTGCCCAACCATGGCGCCCGCGACGTCGCCACGTTGTCGGGCGGCGAGGCCGCACGCGTCGCGCTTGCACGTTCGCTCGCCACTTCACCGCGCGTGCTCTTGCTCGACGAGCCGTTGTCGGGCCTCGACCATGACCTGCGCTACGCCCTCGCCGACGACCTTGGCCGCGTGATCCGCGCCGCGGGCTCGACGACCCTCGTCGTCACCCACGACCCCGTCGAGGCCGAGCGGATCGCCGATCGCGTGGTTCGTCTCGTCGATTTGGCGGCGGAACTATCGTCGGATGGGCAATGACCGCCCATCACTACGACATCGGCATCGCAACCACCGCCGAGATTCTCGCTTTGCGCATGTCGGTGCTGCGCGACGGCACACCGTCACAAGACCCGCGCTACGCCGAAGACGACCACGACACCACCGTGCATCTCGTCGCCCGCGATCACACCGCCGGCATCGTCGCCACGTCGTCATGGCTGCCACGGCCCTTCCCTCCCGAGCCCGACGCGCCGGGCGTTCAACTTCGGGGAATGGCGGTCGACAAGGCGCTCCAGAGCAGGGGAATCGGTGCCTTGCTGTTGTCGGCGGGCATCGAGCGCGCGCGTCGTACCGGTGCACGCAACGTATGGGCGCGAGCACGCGACTCGGCGCTCGAGTTCTACAAGCGGAATGGCATGGCCGTCGTCGGAGATGCATTCATGGACGACGCCACGGGAATGTCTCACCACCTCGTCGTACTGCGGGTCGACACAGATTCGCCCGCCTGAGAATCCGCTACGGACGAACTTCGATCGGCGTCGTGAACAACGACTCACGCCCGTCGTCCTCGACGAGAACGATGTCGATCTTCCATTCCCCCGCGTAGGGAATCGCAGCGGTTGCCACGAAGTGGTTCGGGCCGACCTCGGCCGGTTCGACTGCAATCGGTGGCACGTTGCGCTCTTCGGACGACAAGCGCACCCGAGCGGCGGCAACGGGCTCGAGCGAGCCACCCGGTTTGGCGATGATGACGTGCATCTCCGCGTTACCGACACGTGCGGGCGACACCGTGATGTTCACGATCGTTTCGCCCTGCACCAGGCTCGTCGCGAACGGTGCGGCAGACACGGCCTCGCGCGGGGTCTCGGTGACGAGACCAGAAGTCACCGAGAGAACGAGAAGGCCGACAACCGCCTCGACGACGAGAGCAGATTGCAGGCGTGACGTTCCCGATTCGAGGAACCGCTTGCGGACGACGGCTGCGGCCAACAACATGACCCCGACGAACACGAGTTTCGTCGCGAGCGCCTTGCCATAGTCAATGTCGAGCACGTTTCCGAGGTCGTCGACGATGAACAGCGACTGCGCCACTCCGCTGACGACAGCAACACCGACGAGGACGACCGCCCGCTTCGAGAACCACGCGACGATCTCGGGTGCGCGCATCGACGACGACAAGCCCATCAAAACGAGTGCACCGAACCACGTGCCGACGCACGCCACGTGGAGCATCGAAACAAAGACCGCGGCGGCCACCGGGCTCGCCGCCCCGGGGTGACCGGCGAAGGAATACGACAACGGCACCACGACGAACGCGGCGACAAGAGCAAAGCGCAGCAACGCACCATCGGCGACCCGGCGCAGGACCGACGTCGCCGCGACGGCCACGACGAGTCCGATGACAGCGCGGGCGATGAGTGCGTGCCCGACGCGCGTGTTCGAGATGTCGGTGATCGTCGACCATCGCAATGCGGCATCGAAACCACCGCCTGCGAGCGACGCACCCTGCAGGGCGAGCAACACCAAGGCTGCGCCGGTCGTTGCTGCCCCGGCTACCGATGCGACGCGCACGAGCCGTGCGACCGATGCACCCAAGCCCAGGATGAACAAACCGGCCGCCAGCAGGATCGCGAACGCGAGGTATCCAGCAAGGCGCACGACGCGCGCCATTCCCTCGACCGCACCGTTCGCACCATCGTCGGCCAGTGCGTCGGCGACGACGTCGGTGACGTCGATGCGTGCCCCTTCACCGACCTGAAAGGTGATCGCCCCCTCGACGGGATGACCGTCGACCGACACCACTCGGTACGTGACGACGTAGGTGTCGTCACCGAGCCGCGGCACATCGACCCGCACGATCGATGCGTCGGATCCGTCGCGCGATATCGCGGGAAGACCGACACGTGAAGCATCACTGGCGAAGAGTCGCACGAAGCCAAGTGCGGTCTCGACAGGTTCGTCGAAGTCGAGGACGATCTGCGGTGGTGATTCGACGAGCGTCGCACCCGATGCGGGAACCGAGTTGTCGAGCACGGCGTGTGCCGACACGGCCGATACCGGCGCGAACAGAACTATGCCGGCTGCCATCGCGGTGGCGACAACGTGACGGAACCGACCCATGCGGTCAGAATCCCTGCAAGGCCTCGAGGCCGTCGGGAACGTGACGGCCGAGCAACCAGGCGAGACGTTCCGATTCGGGAAGACGCAACGCAGCATCGGGCAGTTTCGACATTCCCATCGGAGTACGGCTCGTCTGCATCATCGTCATGCGCGGCAGGTCGTAGCGAACGTAGAGCGGGTTCCAATCACGGAACGTGACACCGGCAGCGAGGTCGGCCGTGTGCACCTCGACCTCGCGCCAACGCAGCATCGGCAGGTCGCGGGTCTTCACGCGCACACCGATCGTGTTTCGGCCCGCCCCCTCCCACGCAGCGGCCGACGTGCGTGCCCACGTTGACTCGAGGGCATACACAGCTGCACGGTTGCGCGCCACGAGAGTCGCCGCGTCGAGATCGAGGTACGACTCGATACCCGCGGCACGTGCCGCGGCCCCGCCCGGGTACTGCTCGCCCTCGCGGCCAGCCTCGGCCTCGGCGAACAGGTGCACGTGGCTCTCGGCGTTGCGGGCAAGGTGGGCGATCACGTGGCGTCGCGACCACTCATCGAGTGTCGACGGTGCAGAGAACCACTCCTCGGCGGCGTCACGTTCGAGCACCTCATCCAACAGCGCAAGAAGACGCTGGTGGCTGCGCGCACAGCCCTCGACGCAGTTGTCGAGATACAGCGGGTCTTTGCTCGCGGATGTCACCGTTTCAACCTAACCGTGTGTCAACCCAAACGCGCGAGAGCGTCGAACAGGCGTTCCGATTTGCTCGGCCGTGCACCCTCGGACAACACGACGTACACCGTGCCGCTTTTCGTCACCACAGCCGCCGACCGCACCGCGTACAACGACCCCGTGTGTCCCCATGCGTCACCGCGGTAGCGGAGACCGTTGCGGTACTCGGCCGAATACGCCACGTCGTGGAGAAGCGACAGCCAGCGAGGCGACAGAAGCTTCACACCCGGGCTGTCGGGGTTCAGCGCGTCGAACAGAACCGCAACGTCGCGTGGACTCGCAACCCACGCCCCCGACCCGCCGAGAACCTGCGTGCCTCGTGTCATCACGTCGAGCCGGCCACCGTCGACGCCGAGCGGCTTCCACACAAGATCGCGCACCGCCACGCTGAACGGCACGTCGGTGACCTCGACGATCAATTTCGTGAGAATCACGTAGTTGTCGTTCGAGTACAGATACCGACCTGTCGTGGCCGACACCCGACCGGAGCCGGCCTGCGACGCGTACTGCTGCCACGTCGTGAGACCGGTCGTCACCGCCCGAAGGTTGTTCGATCGGAGTCCCGTCGCGTGATTGAGAAACGCCGACACGGGCTGCGCCGCAATCTCGGCGTTCCGACCCGCAAAGAACTCCCCGAGATAGGTGCCGATCGGCTTCGCGGGGTCGATGTCGCCGCGCTCGGCGAGTCGTAGTACCGCTGCCGCGGTGACGGTCTTCGATACCGAGGCGAGATGCAGCGGCGTTGCGAAGTCGGCGTCGCGGCCGGCAGAGCCGATGATCCGCCCGCGGTACAGAGCCACCACGGCGCTGCGTCCGGATGTCTTCGCGAGAATTGATTCCAACCGCGCATCGACGGTGGTTCCTGCGTTGGTCACCGCCCCAACGGGCGCAAAGGTGGCACAGAAGATGGCGAGCACCAACGCGAGTCGCCGCATGCGTCGATTCTACCGACGGTCCGGGTCAGTGCCGGTCGCTGACGTCGCCCGCACGGTACGGAATGACGACCACCGTTCCGTCGGGTTCGTGGTGCACTCGCGCCGATACGCCGTAGAACTCGGCAAGTGTCTCGGGTCGCAACACCTCGGCAGCCGTTCCGGTGGCAACGCGGTAGCCCTGGTGCAGCAGACAGAGTCGATCGGAGTACAGACCGGCGAGCGTGAGGTCGTGCATCGCCGAGACGACGGTGAGACCGTGTTCGCGACGCAACTTGTCAACCAACTCGAGCGCCTGCTGCTGGTGGCCGATGTCGAGAGCGCTCGTCGGTTCGTCGAGCAACAGGATCGGCGCCTCCTGTGCGATTGCTCGGGCGATGACGACGCGCTGGCGCTCGCCACCCGACAACGTGGCGAGGCGTCGCTCGGCGAACTCCGACAAGTCCAGTCGCACGAGCACGTCGTCGACGATGTCCCAGTCGTGCTTTGTTTCCTGGCCGAAGTGAGCGATGAACGGGTTGCGACCCAGCACCACGTATTCACGCACGCTCATGTCGTCGGGCAGAACCGGTGATTGGGGAACGTATGCGATCAATTGCGCGCGGCGCTTCGCCGAGCGGAACCGCAATGACGTGCCGTCGACGCGGATCTCGCCCGCGTGTTTCACGACCCCGGCGACCGACCGCAACAGCGAACTCTTGCCGGCACCGTTCGGTCCGATGAGACACAACCACTCCCCCGGCTTCACCGTGTCGGAGAAATCGGACAGAGCGGCATGTGCGGCGTACCGCACCGCCACACGGTCGAAGGCGAGCGACGTCATCGGTTTGCCTGCCGGGTACGCAGCAGCAGCAAGAAGAAAGGAGCGCCGAAGAACGCCGTGACGACACCGATAGGTGTTTCCGAGGGGTTCTGCAGAATGCGTCCCGGTATGTCGGCAAGCACGAGAAAAGTCGCACCGGCGAAGATGCTGAGCGGAATGATCGTGCGGTAACTCGCTCCGGCCAACAACCGCACCGCGTGGGGCACGATGATGCCGACGAATCCGATGAGGCCGCTGACCGCGACGACGGCCGACGTACCGAGCGTCGCCGCGATGACGACGACGATCCGCACGCGATCGACCGATGTACCGAGAGCCGTCGCCTCGTCCTCGCCCACCCTCATCACGTCGAGGAGGCGCCGGTGGATGAGCAGCGTGACGGTGCTCACGACGACGTACGGAATCACCAACCGCACGTCACCCCACGACGCCGTGCTCAAACGCCCGAGAATCCACGAGTACACCTGACGGATGACGTCGGTGTTGCGTTGCAGAACGAACGTCTGCACGGCCGTTGCCAGCGCCGTCACTGCGACACCCGCAAGCACCAACGTTGCCGAACTGCGACGACCGCCGAAGGCCGTGCCGACGAAGTACGTGAGAACAACCGCCACCAAACCGCCGAGAAACGCACTGAGTGGCAGTGGATCGATGATCCACGAACTGGTGCCGGAACGGTTCAGCGTGAACACGACCGTTGCACCAAGACCCGCTCCCGCCGCGACCCCCAACAAGTAGGGGTCGACGAGCGGATTGCGAAACACGCCCTGGTAGCTGGCCCCCGACAGCGCGAGTGTCGAGCCCACCAACGCGGCGAGCACGACGCGCGGCATACGGATTTCCCAGATGATGATCCACTCACGTGGGGTCACACCGCTGTCGATCGAAACGAATGGCAGGTGGTCGACGAGTGCCAACGGGACGCGCCACCAGACCGGTCCGGCCGGGCCCACCATCACACCGAGCAGAAGCGCACTGCACGCCGCGACGATCGCGACGGGCATCCACCAACGTGCGGGGATCAGCCCCTTCGCGGGTGTCGGCGCCTGCTCGGTGTGCACGACGGAACGACTAACCCTTGGCCGCGGTGACGTACTTCGTCACGGCATCGGCAACGATCTTCACCAGGTCGACCACGCGTGGGCCCCAGCGCGAAGCGAGGTCGTCGTCGAGTTCGACGACGTTACCGTTCTTGACCGCATCGATGACGTCCCAACCTGCGCGAGCAGCGACCGTTCCAGCCGTCTGCTTGCAGCACTTCGTGTCGGCGAGGAAGATCATCTGCGGATTCGACGAGACGATCGCCTCGGCCGACAACTGCGGATAGTCGTTGCCGGCCTCGGCGGTGTCGGCCACGTTCTGCAGCATGAAGCGCGACATCAACTGTCCGATGAACGTGTTCGACGTCAGCGAGAAGAACGTGTCGTCGAGTTCGTAGTAATACGACACCGGCGCATCGGGAAGTTCCATACCCGTGATGGTCGCCTCGATCTCGCTCTCCATCGATTCGACGAGCGCGGCCGCCTCCTCGGCCTTGGTCGTCAGATCACCGAGCTCGGTGATCTGCTTGTAGCTGTCGTCGAGGGTTGCCGCGGTCGCACCGAACCACACTTTGATGCCCAGCTTCTCGAGCTGTGCCTGCAGGTCGCCCGGGTCGTAGTTGAGCAGGACCACGGTTGGGTCGAGTTCGGCGATCGCCTCGACGCTCGGTTCGAACGCGTCGATCTTCGTGGCGAAGTCGGCTGCTTCTTGCGGGTAGTTGCTGTAGTTGTCGACGGCGACCAACTGGTCTTGCGCACCGAGTGCGTAGATCATCTCCGTCGCGGTGGCCGACAGCGACACGATGCGTTCGCCGGCGACTTTCTTCGCGTCGGCGTCTTCGTTTTCTCCCGCGGCAGCGGTGGTGTCGGTGGGCGCCGTTGTTTCGGCAACCGCGGGTTCGGTCGTTGCGGGCTTGGTGTTGTCGGGATCGGCGCCACACGCCGCAAAGAGCAGCGTTCCGGCGAGGATGCCGACGAAACGGCGACGGGACAGGACTTTCAATGACATGTTCTTCCTCCGAAGATTTCAGGAGAAAGAAGAGTGGGTCGAAGACGGGGACTTCCCCGTACCGCGGACCGCCCTTCCTTCGAGGACTGGTAAACGCACGCGAGGCAGGCGACCGGACTCGGGATTCTCACGGAATCCTCCACCGTTGCGGGACAGTGCCGGGTTTTCACCGGACTTCGCTGTTCTTCACGTCCCACGACTATTGCCGTGGTGTCACGACCATAGCAGGTTCTATTTGGCGCAGAGCGAGGCGAAGCGCGCGATGCCTTCGGCGATGTCGTCGTCGCCCAATGCGAACGAGAAACGCGCATACCCGGGCGCACCGAAAGCCTCGCCCGGGACAAAGGCGACCTTGGCATGTTCGAGAACGAGGTCGGCAAGTTCGAGGGTCGAGTTCGCGACGTGTCCACTGAGCGAGCGACCGAGCAGACCCTGCACGTGCGGGAAGCAGTAGAACGCCCCTTGAGGTTCGAGACACGTGACGCCGGGGATTTCGCTCAGCATCTTGTGCATCGTCTTGCCACGACGTTCGAAAGCGGTACGCATCATCTTCACCGCTTCGAGGTCACCACTGACGGCCGCAAGTGCGGCGATCTGCGCGACGTTCGACACGTTCGACGTGGAGTGCGACTGGAAATTGATCGCGGCCTTCATCACGTCGTCGGGCCCGATCATCCAGCCCACGCGCCAACCCGTCATGGCGTAGGTCTTGGCGACACCATTCACGATGACGCACTGGTTCGCGACCTCGGGCACCAGCGTGGGCATGGAGGCAAACGTGTGCGTGCCGTAGGTGAGATGTTCGTAGATCTCGTCGGTGATGACCCAGATGCCGTTGTCGGCCGCCCACTTGCCGATCGCGGCGATTTCCTCGGGCGGGTACACGGCGCCGCTGGGGTTGTCGGGCGACACGAACAGCAGCACCTTGGTGCGCGGCGTCTTGGCACGCTCGAGTTGTTCCACCGTCACACGGAAGCCCATCTCTTCTGTGGTGTCGATGACAACGGGAACGCCGCCGGCCAGCGTGATGGCCTCGGGATACGTGGTCCAGTACGGCGCGGGACAGATGACCTCGTCGCCCGGGTCGCACAACGCCGCGAACGCGACGAACACGGCATGCTTGCCACCGTTCGTGACCAGAACCTGGCTCGCCTTGCACTCGAAGCCACTGTCGCGCTTCGTCTTCACCGCAATGGCCTCGCGCAACTCGGGCAATCCGGCGGCAGGTGTGTAGCGATGGTTCTTCACGTCATGACACGCCTTGGCGGCGGCGTCGACGATGTGTGCAGGTGTCGGGAAGTCGGGCTCTCCCGCACCGAAACCGATGACGTTCTCACCCTTCGCCTTCAGCGCCTTGGCCTTGGCGTCGACGGCCAGGGTTGCGGACTCTGCAATGGCGGCGAGGCGGGCCGAGACCCGCGCTTTTGTTGGGGAGGTCATGGGTGAAAGGATGTCACGGTGAACGCGAAATCCCCCCACGAAATTCGCATCCCGGCAGAACTTCTCCCCCGTGACGGCCGCTTCGGCTGCGGTCCATCGAAGGTTCGCCCCGAGCAGTTGGCCGCCCTGTCGGGCCGCGGTGCGGCACTGATGGGCACCTCGCACCGCCAGGCACCGGTGAAGAACCTCGTCGGTTCCGTGCGCGCCGGCCTGATGCAGCTGTTCGGGCTCCCCGAAGGCTGGGAGATCGTCCTCGGCAACGGTGGGTCGACCGTGTTCTGGGACGTCGCCACATTCGGCCTCATCGAATCGCGCAGCGAACACCTCGTATTCGGCGAATTCTCCTCGAAGTTCGCAGAGGCCGCCGCGGCCGCGCCGCACCTCGGTGACCCCGTTGTCGTCTCCAGCGACCCGGGCACTCACCCCGCTGCAACGCCGGCCGATGTCGACGTCTATGCGTTCACGCACAACGAAACCTCGACGGGTGTCGCGATGCAACTGACGCGTCCATCGTTCGCGGGCGATGCGCTGGTCGTCGTCGACGCGACGTCCGCCGCCGGTGGATTGCCGTGGAACCCGACGGAAGTCGACGTGTACTACTTCGCGCCGCAGAAGTGCTTCGCCTCGGACGGTGGTCTGTGGATCGCCGCATGTTCACCCGCCGCCGTCGAACGCGTGAAGAAGATCGCCGCATCGAAGCGTTGGTGCCCCGCGTCGCTCGACTTGAAGATCGCTCTCGACAACAGCGTGGCCAACCAGACGTACAACACACCGGCACTCGGGACCCTGATCCTCCTCGACGAGCAGGTGCGCTGGATGCTCGACAACGGCGGGCTGTCGTGGTGCGCGGCACGCTCGAAAGAGTCGTCCGACCATCTGTATGCGTGGGCCGACTCGCGTTCGTGGGCATCCCCCTTCGTCACCGATCCGTCACACCGTTCCGCGGTTGTCGGCACGATCGACCTCGACGGCGTCGAAGCCGGCGACGTGAACGCGGCGCTGCGGGCGAACGGAGTGGTCGACACCGACTCGTACCGCAAGCTCGGCCGCAACCAGTTGCGGGTGGGCATGTTCCCCGCCATCGACCCCGACGACGTGCGCCAACTCACGCGCAGCATCGATTTCGTGGTCGAACGCTTGGGGGCGTGAAAACGCTGGTTGAATTCGGGGTGTGAAGTCGAGCGACGTTCTCACCGCCAGTTGGGACGACGTCGCACCGCTGCGTGACCCCGTCTTTCTCATCGCGCTGCGCGGGTGGTTCGACGTCTCCGCCGCAGCGACGCAGGCCATCGAATGGTGCGTGCGCGACCGCGTCGTCACCGTGGTCGGCAGCATCGACCCCGACCCCTTCTTCGACTTCACCCAAGAGCGTCCCGAGGTCTATCTCGACGAAGACGACGAACGACAAATCCGCTGGCCCGAGAACGACATCTACATCGCACGCTTCCCCGAAGGCAACCGCGACCTTGTTCTTCTCGCCGGCGTCGAGCCACACATCCATTGGTCGACTTTCATCGACGCGCTCGTCGAGGTTGCACAAGGCCTCAAGTGTTCAGCCGTCGTCACCCTCGGCGCACTTGCCGACCAGGTTCCCCACACACGGCTTCCACCCGTTGTTGGCAGCACGACGAACCCCGACCTCGCACGCCGGCTCGGCCTGCAACAACCGCAGTACCAAGGCCCCACCGGTGTCATCGGCGTGATGCAAGAACGCTTCGACCGCACGGGCCTGCCCGCCGTGTCACTACGCGTCGGCGTGCCGCACTACCTCACCAACGCGCAACACCCGCGTTCCACCGCGGCACTCTTGCGCCACCTCGAACACGTCCTTGGTGTTCCCACCGGTCATGCGAACATGGACGGCGAGGTTCGTCGTTGGGCAGTTCTCCACGAAGAGGCCGTCGAAGACGACGCACAGGCACTCGCCTACGTGCGCATGCTCGAGCAGCAATTCGATCGCCGTTCGGAAGCATCGATGCCGAGCGGCGATGACCTTGCCGCCGAATTCGAGAAGTTCCTCCGCGACCAAAACCCCGACACCTAAGGGTTTTCAACCCAAGGGTTCTCGGCGCGCTGAGGTGCAGGTTTTGCGCGTTTTCACACCGAGAAGCGGCTACGCATGTCCCCGCAAGGGAGCAAAGAACCTCTCGAGAGTCGACAACATGTCGGCGTAGATGGTTTCCATTTTTTCCTCACGGGTCGTCTCCCACCAGCTGATCCGCATAGCGAGCACAAGGAGGAAGGCGAGAACCGCGGCATCGGTGAGCGCGACGTGACTGAGCACATAGATGTCCGAAAATGAGTTGTCCGGATTCTGCTGCCAGAACCACAGAAAGTTGGCGCTGGCTTGGACATTCTGGAGGTAAATCGCGAATGGTCCGATGACCTGAGAGAGCGCGAGCCACGTCAGAAGAATTGGAAGAAAAAGACAGCCGGCGCGGACGATGTGCAACATTCGCGGAGTCTGGGTTCTGAACGGAATGAGTTGCGTGAAATTCACACGCGACCAAGAAGAAAGATTGCGCTCTGCACGCAGATCGTCGAGTAATTCCCTCACTGCAGGACTCGTTCGATCGGTTTGCTTCGAGACGATCAACCAATTGTCGATGGCTCCGATCGCCGCATCCGTCGAGATTTGGTTCAACGACATACGATCCTGCCTCCTTTATCCTTCGCAACTCTCTTCGAGCTTCGGTCCGCTGTATGCCAAGTACACGATGAGCACATAGTCGCCCGCCCGCCCAACTGCAGTCCGACCGCCATTGACCCGTAGCGACTGGGCCCCACTGGTCCGCATTTCGACTCCGCTGAGCAGCGCCGTTGACGATCGGACAAGAGTCAGTTTCTGTTGCGCGCGCCTGTCGCCAGCACTGTGTTCCTCATCAACGTCGAAACCACCGGCGAGGATGGCGAGTCCGGGTTTCGCCTGCTGAACAGACCATCCACGCGATGAAATCTCGGCTGCGACACCGGATTCGATCGCCGCACGAATCGAGTCCGCCCCAAGATCGACGATGTCTCGCGAGAGTTTGATCGCGAACTCCGCACAACTCAGCTGGAACGTTGGCACGGTGGTTGTCGTGACCACGGTTGTGCCCACGGCGGATGGGGAGTCGGAACCGAGCGCATTTCCCGAAGTGATGATCGCACTCCCGAGGCCAACGATGGTCAGGGCAAGAAAGAGATCGGCATAGATCCAACCGGCACCGTCATCACCCGAGTTTCTCTTGTGCCTGAAACCAAATTGAGAAGGCACGAGATGATCTTAGACCAAGCTCACTTTGCGGCGACGACGCGCAGGGACCAGTAGCGCGGCGAACATGGCAAAACCAATGGGAATGGAAATCAGCAACTTTCGGGCAGCACTCACACCGCTCGGGGAATCACCGAATACGAATCCAACAACGAACGACGCATCATCACCATTCGTGTTTTTTCCATTCAACGCCACTCGGTGATTGCCGCTCTCGGTCCCTGTCGGAATTTCGAAGATTGCGCTTGCAGAACCATCGCCGGCAACCGTGACCTTTCCCAGCAACACCGGCGTCGAGAAGAGCCAAATCTCGACTTCGGAATCCGGCGCAAAACCGGTCGCTGCAATGCGAATTTGATCATCGTCGCCGAGACGAAGGACACCGTCGCCGTCGAGCGGAGTTGTCGAACCATCTTTTGAGATACCCGAAACCGTTGCTGACATCTCGGCTGCGTTGAGCACGATCTGGTCATTCACTCGCTCGAGCGTTGCTTCGACTTCTTGGCCGCCAATCGTCAGCGACCCATCGCCGGGATCGGCCTCCACGATTCTTGGTGCGACCGTCGCCGGCTCGATTGCTGCATTCTTGACACGCTCCTTCGCTATCGAAGTCGTCGTAGCGGCGGATACCTCGGATTCCTGCCCAACGGTCACCGTTGTCGGCACGATGAGCGCAACCTCGCTCTGGCTGATGCCATCTGTCGTTGCCGGGGACTTCGTGACAATTGTCGTGGGCGTCACCGCGCTGGGCGAAGGAGTCTGTGCCACCACGGTTGCTGTCGGCTGGGTCGTCGATGTTGAACTCGCCGCGGGTGCAGTCGTCGCGGCCGGGGTCGTCGGCACCGCCGCTCTCCAGAGGTCCGGGGCGCTCGTGACGCTCCTGATCGCCTGCGCCCA